>JAGQWV010000608.1 GCA_020437045.1 Saprospiraceae bacterium
TCGCATTGAGATATACCAAAGGTAAGTTTATAGTGCATTTCGATGCCGATTGTTCATTTGATGTTGATGCTGTTGAAAAGTCTCTGATTCCGTTTTACTATGACCCACAAATTGCAGCGGTCGGCGGAAACCTTGAGGTGCGAAATCATAAGGAAAGCCTGGCAACTACTCTGCAAGCCATTGAATATCTTAAGGTGATTCTTGTAGGTCGCATGGTCACTTCCTATTTAGGTATCTATCGAATTATTTCCGGAGCCTTTGGAACTTTTCGAGCCGATGTACTGAAACGATTGGGCGGATGGGATATCGGCCCCGGTTTGGATGGTGACATCACAGTTAAAATCCGGAAGCTTGGTTATAAGGTGTATTTCGAACCCAATGCCAATGGACTTACCAGTGTGCCAAATAGTTTTAAGAAGTTAACAAAACAACGATTGCGCTGGGATAAATCAATCATCCGGTTCCGGCTCAGGAAACATTTTGACATTTTCTATCCTAATGCTAACTTCCGGTTGGTAAATATGTTTTCATCGTTAGAAAATATTGGATATAATGTTTTACTCAATATAAAATGGGTAGTCTATATCGTTGACATGTGGTGGAATTATTCACATTTACTGATATTTATTATTCCTGCCAATATCTTTCTGTATACGGTCGCCAATTATATGCAATTCTGTGCAATCATGTTATTGGTCAGAAATCCCAGGGAGAAACATCGACTACTTATTTATTTACCAGCTATGGTATTTTACACCGGCTACTATTTGAGAATTGTTCGCACTGTGGCTCATTATAAGGAATTCTTCCTCAAGGAATCCTATGACGACCCCTGGAATCCACTAAAGTCATCCCTGAAAGCAAAAGCTTTCCGGCTTTGATCGGATAGGGTATGTTCATCTTTGATTTTTACCAATTTTCATTCCTTTTATTAGGTGCTTTTTAAAATCACCCGTTTGGGTGATGGAGTAGCGTGTTCTTTGTCTCATTTTTGTAGTGTCTAATTTTCACCAAATTAACCTTTATCATGAGACGCTACTTCTTGCTCACCCTATGCTTATGTCTATCGCTCTTTGTTTTTGCTCAGGACGAGGATTATTCTGATGAGTATTACGATCAGGATTATTCGGAAGATGAGTATATAGATGAGGCTTCGACAATATCAGAAGATTTAGTTAGAAAATCAGAATTTGCCATTCCATCGGCACCTGCATTTTCCTTGTTAGGCGCTACCCCTGAACTCGTTTCAAGAGCTGGCTCTGTGCAGGATTTTAAGGTTGACTGGCGAATTAAGAATTACAATTTAGCTCCGGATTTGGCACTGGAAGCACAACCATTTTGGGTGTTGTATTACGATCGGAAGGGTCTGGATGAATACAGAAAGGCAACACCATTTATGAAGACGCTCTCAACGTTGAGTGTTTCTTTCGGGACGGCTAAAAACGATGGAGTAAATCATTTTGCTTATGCGTTGAAAATGAGCTTATTTCGGCAAAAAGATCCCTTATCGGACCCTGCATTACTTCGGGAGATGGCTGATGAATTGGCCCAACAGCAAGGCCCATTGAAAGAATATATTAAGGATCTGAAAGCACAAATGGATACCGTTTCTTCCCGCGAGGAAAGAATGATCATCAGGGAAGAGATATTTGATACGAGGGGTGAAATTGCGGCATTGCAAAGAGAGCAAAAAGCCGAGCTGATTCAGGTGCAAGCAAACTATATGGCAGAAAATTGGAATAGCAGTGGTCTCGATATTGCATTTGGAAAAGTATACACATATGCCAATGAATTTGATACCCTCAATGTTCAGAATGCTGGTTATGCAATGTGGTTAAATGGTTCTTTAAAAGCTGGCCATCGAGGCCTGGTAGGAGGCATCGTGCGTCTGAAAAAGGTCGGCGTCAATCAAGACTTTATGACCGGTGTTAGCTACCGGTTTGGTGGGGCGCGCTTCAGTTTTTACGGCGAGATGGTTTATGAATCACTTAGAAATTTCTCCGATTCCGGATTTTCAGATGAAGAGCTCTTCGCGGCGAAATACAGTAGAGATCTGGACAACGGATGGTTTATGTTTAATGAACCTATCGAATCGATCTCACGAATTACCATGAGTTATGGTGGTGATTTTCGCTTGAGCAATGGTATCTTGTTAAACTTTGCCCTCCGCACTAAACTTGATGAGCGAATTAAATTCAAAAGCCTTATTCCCGTAGCCAATGTGACTTGCTTAATGCGTTAATTTAGAATAATTAATATTTCAGGTACTTATTCCTGATGAATAATATTTCACCAATTATAACCCCTGCAATGTGCACCGTCAGTATTGCTTTTTTCAGAGGTTAAAAATGGGATGGATTTAATGAAAGAAACCGGAACCATCTATGACTGAAGGTTATGCCAACAATACTTTATAATTGAAAGTTCGACCTTTTTTGAATCTGTTACATATTGATTCAGGAGTACTTAACTCAAGGTAATATCGTTGTCATTTTCTTTTTTGTTCCTGATTTTTTGGAAAGAACTGGAGGGCAGAGAGATTTGTAAAATTACCTGCCCGTCTTCTTCTTCAATTTTGGTAATTCGACCTTTGATTTCCTCATCGTGTTTTTGATCCACTTTTTTATCAGAAACGACGACTATGCCCTCATTAAGTTTCAAAACCCGATCGGCCATTCGATGGATATCTGAGAGATCATGGCTCACCATGATGGTTGTTAATTTAAATTCATAGTGAATTTTCTGAATAAAGGACTGTAACATGATCTTTGACCGTTGATCAAGTGCCGAAAGAGGTTCATCCAATAACAATATATCCGGCTGATTAATGATTGATCTGGCCAGAGCAACTTTTTGTTTTTGACCACCAGACAAAGTTGCTGGTTTTAAATTTTGCAGATCTCCCAGTTCAAATAATTCTACAATTTCGCGGATTAGTTTATTCTGACTTGGATCTCTCCGTGCAAATTCCAGATTTTCTTTTACCGTCATATTTGGAAATAATGCCTGGTCCTGGAAAACAAAACCGACTTTTCTCTTTTGAGGTACCAGGTTTATTTTTTTATCTGCATCAAACCAGATGGTATTTCCGCTTACAATGGTGCCACTCTCCGGGGCCATTAATCCTGCCAGTATCCGAAGGATCGAAGTCTTGCCAGCTCCGGAATCACCGGAGAGGATGGTGAAAGAATTATCCGGAAATTCAAAATTGGCATGAAGATGTATAAGTCCTCCTGCTCCCTGTAATTGTTTTCTAAAATTACAAACAATCATTTCCACATACGATTTAAATACCCACCATTGACTAAATAAACTATTACCAGGATGAAAAATGTGACCAAAAATAAGATGATGGAATAGGTGTTGGCCATGGTATAATCCAATGTCTCAACTTCATCGTATATCGCTATAGAAGCTACTTTTGTTTTACCTGGAATGCTGCCACCAATCATCAAAACTACCCCAAATTCGCCAATGGTATGGGCAAATGCCAGAACAATTCCGGTGAGTAACGAAGGTTTGATATTTGGAAGTTGCACTTTAGTCAGAGTGATCCATTTGGATTTACCTAATACAAAGGAAGCTTCGGTAAGAGATGGGGGAAGATTAGAAAGTCCGGACTGAATAGGTTGAACCATAAAAGGAAAACTATAGAGGATGGAAGCCAGAACAAGACCTTCAAAAGTAAATACAAATTTAATCCCAAAATTAGCTAACCATTCTCCCAGAAAATTTGCCGGACTAAAGGCGAGTAGCAGATAGAATCCAATCACCGTGGGTGGGAGTACCAATGGCATGGTAATCAATGCCTCCATTAAGGGTTTGATTTTGCTCTTAGTGTGCGATAACCAGTATGCCACAGGGATGGAAATGAAAAATAAGATCACTGTGGTGATAAAGGCGAGCTTAAAAGTTAATATGATGGGTTGCCAATCCAAATTTCTTAGATACGAAGTTTACATTCAAAGGTAGCAAGAATATGGGATCTGGGGAGGACTCACAAAATTGAACTAAATTTGTGATCTTGTAGAATTAAACAATCCTATCTGCCATGAGAGTTCTTCTTCTTTTATCATTTATTATGACAAATCTTTTGAGTTTTGGCCAGTCAAGCATTGGCATTTTTAATCTATCCAAGGATGTAGGAGATCCTAAATTAAAAGGGCATTCCTCCTTTGACGATAGCAACCAGACCTATACGCTGAGCGGTAGTGGCTATAATATCTGGTTTGAGCGTGACGAGTTCCATTATCTGTACAATCAGATAAACGGAGATTTTATACTGACTGCCAATTTTGGCTTTCCTGGGGATGGACATAATGGACATCGAAAGATCGGGTGGATGGTACGTGAGTCGGAGGATGCTATGGCTGCTCACATTAGTGCAACGCTGCATGGAGATGGACTTACGGTCTTACAATGGCGGGAATTAAAAGGAGCTTTCATGCGCGATCCGGAAGATGAAATATTTTCTCCAAAATCTAATTATACCATCTTACAATTAGAACGCAAAGGGAATACCTTCATCATGCGGGCTGCCCATCCGGGTGAACCATTGCAGTTAATTGGAAAACATAGAATGGAGGATATGCCGGAAAAGGTATTGGCAGGATTATTTATTTGTTCCCATGACCCAGAAGTGATGGAGAGCGGTGAAGCATGGAATGTCAGAATAGATCGGGAAGTACCCCTCGGATATGATGCCTATCGGCAGGGACGATTGCCCAGTCGACTGGAAGTCATGGATGTCATGACCGGAAAACGAAAAGTCATCTATGAAAGTGATGCAGGCTTCGAAGCTCCTAACTGGACCCCGGATGGACAGTCTTTAATTATCAATCAGGATGGTGGTATTTATAAAATTCCAGTTTCCGGAGGTAGTCTAACGCGAATCAATACTGGTGAGGCAAATAATAACAACAATGATCATGGTATATCTCCGGATGGTCAATGGTTAGCCATCAGTAGTCATCGGAGTAGCCAAAATGGAGGTGGTTCTACCGTCTATGTATTACCGCTGGAGGGAGGTACTCCAAAGCAAGTGACGAATCTAACTCCATCATATTGGCACGGATGGTCTCCTGATAGCAAATCGGTGCTCTATGTTGGTAAACGTGATGGTGATGATTACCATCTTTTCTCTGCAGATATTGCTACGGGAACAGAGAAGCAATTGACATTTTTTAAGAATTCACATGTGGATGGGCCGGAATATGATCCGGCAGGTAAGCATATATATTATAATGGAACCCAGTCTGGCACCATGCAAATCTGGAGAATGGATCCGAATGGTAAAAATAATGAGCAACTGACGTTCGATGAATATAATGACTGGTTTCCTCATATTTCA
>JAGQWV010000609.1 GCA_020437045.1 Saprospiraceae bacterium
GCGGCAGCAAGTTATATCAAGGCGGGAGATGAAATAGGAGACAGGATAAAATATCGTCAAGAGATAGCGACATGCCTCCAGGCGGAGGAGTGGCGAAAAGATGCTGTCTACAGTCCCTATATTATTGAAAATTTGGGGATGAACAGCCCAGCTTCTGATTATGCTCCGGTTCCGATTTCCAACAATGAAATCGCTTTTACCAGTGACCGGGATGTGAGTACCGGTGATTATAAGTATGCCTGGAGCGGCAATGATTTTTCCGATATTTTTTTAGCAAACCTAACGCAGAATAGTGTTACACCATATGGTGGCGATGTAATCAATATTGACGAAAATGAAGGCACGATCGCTGTCAGTCCAGATGGTAGTAAAATGGTCTTTTGCCGCTGTTTCAGTCGTGAGGATTATGATGCTCATTGCAAATTGATGATCAGCGAACGAATGGATCAATCCTGGTCGAAGCCATCTATTTTACCATTTATTAAAGATGGTATCAATTACCGGCATCCTGCTTTCTCGGATGATGGTACTGTTTTATTTTTCTCGGCGAATATTGAGGAAGAGACCAACGATTATGATATTTATTTAAGTCAATTTGAAGATGAGAATTGGTCACAACCAGTCTCATTGGGCCCATCCATTAATACCCAGTCTCGAGAAGGATTTCCCTTTAGCTATAAGGATACTTTGTATTTTTCTTCGAATGCTGGAGGAATGGGAGGTCTAGACATATATAAGACGTGGCCATTAGCTGATGGCCGGTGGCAAACTCCCGTCAATCTGCGGGCACCGATTAATTCCGGAGCAGATGATTTTGCCTATGTCATCAACCGCTATTTTATACCCTCTGATAGTATACTTGAGCAGGGCTATTTTAGCTCGAATCGCCAGGGTGGAAAGGGGAGTGATGATATTTATCTTTTTGAAAAAAGAAAGTATCATCCCGTGAAACCTGAACCTGAGGAAACATTTGAATATGAAATCGTTTTGGATTTGCGTGTGTTCCAACGACAATATGAAGATGCGAATGATCCTAACAGTAAAATCATCATGCGAGTACCTTTGGCTGATGCACAAATCTCCATTACCGAAGATGGTAGGGAATTTAAGGAAACGGCTTCAAACCGGTTTGGAATATTGACCTTGGATTTAAATCCCGAAAAGGAGTATGAATTTTTTGTGTCGCATGAGGGGTTTTTCAATAATGAATTATTTTTTTCGACAAGAGATCTGACGATAGATTCTACCAAAAAAGTTCAGAAATACGAGGAACGTATTTTACTCGACAAAATATTTTATGATAAGGAAATAGTTCTCGAAAACATCTACTATGATCTCGATGAATCTTTCATCCGTGATGACGCCAAACCTACCTTGGATTCGCTGGCCAATTTGCTAAAGATTAATCCTCAAATTAAAATTCAATTGTCCTCTCATACAGATTGTCGGGCTACGGAAGAATATAATCTTAATTTATCGCAGGCCAGAGCCCAGTCAGCTGTTGATTATTTGGAATCCAGGGGAATATCATCAGATCGAATGGTGGCAAAGGGGTATGGTGAGTCACAATTGGCTGTCAACTGTATTTGTGAAGAATGTACGGAGGAAGAA
>JAGQWV010000610.1 GCA_020437045.1 Saprospiraceae bacterium
CCGAGCTATCAACTCACGGATACTAAATGGTTTTACCACATAGTCGTCAGCCCCAATCTCCAGCCCCAAAATTTTATCTATTTCTTCACTTTTAGCTGTCAACATTAAAACAGGTGTAGCAATATTTTCCGAGCGGATTCGCTTGCAAACTTCGAAACCATCCATGGAAGGGAGCATAAGATCCAGTAAAATGAGATCATAATTATTATTCAATATCTTTTCTAGGCCAACCAGGCCATCTTCGGCCGTATCGAGTTGGCAATTGATATCCCCCAGGTGAATTTTTAGGAGATCCAATAAAGCCGGATCATCTTCTATCGCCAATATTGATTTCATAACTGCAAAGTACCAGAGAAAGTATCACAATATTATCACGGTGCAAAGTTATCCCACCGTCAGGCATAAAAATGTCGGCCACAGTATCATTTGAAGCATTTTGAACCAGAAGTAATATGAAAAATTTTAGTAATATTTGTAAAAAATGGGTTCAAGTTATGAAGAAAGGGATCGATAAAATGCTGCCGAGTCTAAACATTGACCTGGGCATTCTTCTATTAAGATTGCAGACTGGCCTTTTGCTGTTGACTCATGGTTATCCAAAATTGATGAACTTCAATGAAAGGATGGATCGTTTCTCGGATCCCTTTGGCTTAGGACCAACTATTTCGCTGGCGCTGGTGGTTTTTGCCGAATTCTTCTGTTCTATATTACTGGTGATCGGCTGGAAAGTAAGATGGGCGGTGATTCCAATTATCATCACCATGCTTACTATTATTTTTTATGCCCATTGGGATGATCCCTTCGGTCGCAAGGAATTGCCAATCATGTATCTTATGAGTTGTCTAGCCATTTTTTTTATGGGACCAGGACGATACAGTCTTGATGGTCGGAAAGCTTAATCCGGAAAGGAAAACCCTCCGTTATCTCGCCTTCGGACGGCGTCTTTTGCCACCAGGTTGCATCACTGCACCGCGATGTCTTTGGTGCATGGTCTTCATGGCTCCCTGATTCTTGAGTGCCTTATCAAACTCAGCAATCTGTTCTTTGATTTGGGGCTCGGTGACCTTTTGCTGTTTTGCCTGGCGCATCAGGCTTTGCGCTCCGGTGATATTGTTTTTGACGACGGCGAGGTTAGCCAGCTGAAGTAATACCATCGCCCTTTCATTGTCTGATGGTAGTCCGGTGTCCTGGGCTTTCTCCAACATTACCTCGGCCTGTGGATATTGCTTGTTTTGCATATGTATACCACCCTGGATCATATAATAATAAGCCCGATTGGCGGAATACAACCAGGATGGTTTTAACGTCAGATTTAAGCGACGCTGAGCGCCATCAAAGTCCATACTCTGCATCAATAAGGCGGCTGACTGCACCGTTCCCAGGAAAATATAGCCGGCCAACAGCGTCAAACCTATAAGGATAAAGGGAAGTGCGTACCAGAATCCAAATAAGACGGTGAGTACCACGCCCCCGATCAATGTGATAGCGATTAAGGCAAAACGCAGATATATATTAATTGTGTACATAGCTTGCTAGTTGTGCAGCGCAAAGGTAATACATTCGAGCTTGCTCATACAACACAAACTTTTGACTGATGCAGTTTAAAAAGTTGTACATTATATTTCAAAATCTTTACAGGCATGAAATTTACTTACCTCTTTCCGTTGCTTGCTTTAGTATTGGGAATTTTGTCCTACTCAGCCATTGACCTGGATCGAAGCCTCACCAACATTTCCCAACAGAACGACACAAAGCACTATCTCTATGTGGCAACACCTGGTATTCGAGATTATCTTGGTTATGGTGGTCATGGCCTTCTCGTATTTGACATGGATCAAAACCACCGTTTTGTAAAGCGAATTCCGACAAAGGGTTTGCATGCAGATGGCACTCCCTCAAATGTAAAGGGCATAGAAGTAAGTATACCTCTAAACAGTGTCTTCATCAGTACACTGGAGGGTTTGCAGCGCATTGATCTGGCTTCGGAAAAGATCGTTTGGGAGAAACCCTTCGAAGGAGGCTGTGATCGTATGTCGATTTCGCCGGATGGCAAAACCATGTATCTGCCCTCCTTGGAGAAGGATTTTTGGAATGTGGTCAATTGTGAAGATGGAGAAATCATAACCAAAATCAAAGTGTTTACCCGGGCTCACAACACCATCTACGGGCCTTCGGGATCCAGGGTGTATATGGGAGATATTGGAACTCCATTCGTAAATGTTGCTGACACCAAAACCCATACGCTCACAGGGCAGATTGGTCCTTTTAGTGGGGGAATCCGGCCCTTCACCATCAACAGTGATGAAAGTTTGATCTTTGTCAATGTCAACGATTTGCTTGGTTTTGAGGTGGGAGATCTAAACACCGGTAAGAAATTAGCCAGCATCAAAGTCTTGGGCTGGGATAAAGGCCCTGTTCGTCGACATGGCAACCCCAGTCATGGTATAGGCCTGACACCAGATGAAAACGAAATTTGGATCAGTGATGGTCACAATATGCGGGTGCATGTTTTCAGTGCAAAACCCCCTTACCAACAGTTGACGACCATTCCCGTCCAGGATATGCCCGGGTGGATCACGATCAGCCTGGATGGAAAATATGTCTATCCTTCCAGTGGCGAGGTAATTGATGCCAAAACCCGTGAAGTGGTTACACTTTTAAAGGATGAATTCAATAATTACGTCTCGAGTGAGAAAATGGTGGAAATCCATATTCGAAATGGAAAGGTGATTGAGGCTGGTGATCAATTTGCCATCGGACGAGTTAAGTAACAATGAAGTGCGTATTAATTTTAGAAAAATTAAACTGTTTGCGCACACAGTTATACATCTGATTATTATCTGAAGTCATAAATAGCTGTATTTTTGCCAGCTCCAATACAGAAAAGAATCAAACATGGACGCTCTTAAATACCAACTGCGCTCGATTGAAAAAATTCCCGTTCGAATCTGGGAAAATTCAAAAGAGGCCTCAAAACATGTAGCCCGGTCAATTGCCCTGGCGGTTAGACAAAAACAACAGGAAGGCGAACAGATTGTTTTGGGTTTGGCCACTGGAAGTACTCC
>JAGQWV010000611.1 GCA_020437045.1 Saprospiraceae bacterium
GAAACCGCGTATGGCCTTTGTCACATAAGGCTTTCGATGATGATGAGATGGCGAAAAAGAAGCCGACAATAGTATTAGTTATTGTGGAAATGCTGCACTAGTAACATCAGGTGCTCCCTGGCGGATTTTACCTCGCAATCACCGTTAACTTTACGGTGAGAAGGAAAATGGCCGGACGTGCCTGATTTTGAAGTCGTTTTGGCCCGCAGTAGAAAATCTAATGCATAATGCCGGTTTAATAGATGCTCTGCATCCAAAGCTGCGCGCAGGGCCAAAGTACAATTAAACAGCATGACCTACAATTTCTATGGCTTTGCATAATAAGATTTACGCCTATACTTTCTATTTTTGCAAGGCATGTCTGAACAAAGGAACATAGAGGAAAAAATCCTGGAAAATTTCAGCGTTGATCATAGCAGTGCTATTCCCCTCCACAAGCAGGTAGAAGATCTTCTCAGGGAGATAATCAAACATCCATCTTACGCAAAAGGTGCTTTACTCCCCAAAGAAGTCGACATGTCGAAGCGGCTGGGAATCTCCCGCAATACCATTCGGCAAGCGACTAATAAGTTGGTGCATGAAAATTTGTTAATCAGAAAAAAAGGAGTAGGTACTACCGTAGCCAGGCAAACGCTGACGTCAAAACTTGACAACTGGTTTAGCTTTAGTCAGGAGATGCACGAAAAAGGTCTGGAGTTTGTCAATTATAGTTTACGCACCGGAAGTGTCAAAGCAACGGCAGATGTAGCCCAGCATCTGCAGATCGAAAAGGGAAAAAGAGTAATACGGCTGGAACGATTACGCGGACTTAAAGATGGCCCTTTCGTTTACTTCATCTCCTATTTTCATCCGCGTATAGGTTTTACCGGAAAAGAAGACTTTACCCGGCATCTCTATGAAATTATGGAACAGGACTATGCAACGATACCTTCGCTTTCGAAAGAAGAAATCAAAGCCATGCTCGCCGATGAATTCCTGGCGGAGCAATTGGGAATAAAAGTGGGTGATCCCATCTTATTTCGCAAGAGAATTGTCTGTGATCCGGGAGAAAGACCGATTGAATATAATCTGGGTTATTATCGAGCTGATCGTTTTTCTTACGCAATCGACATTTACCGGTAAGTCTTAACTATTAGGGAGCTATCATTAGAATTCCTAAAAAAAGAGTTTCCAAACTATCCTTCCTTTTTTTATATTTGATATGTTCAAACATATGAACATATGCCATTTTTTGTTTCCGGGGGATCTAAAACCACTTTGCTGTGGTTTGCACTGCTGTATGGTTTGGGGATGACGTCCTGTGAGGATCAGTCAGTGACCATACCGGAAGGAGCCTTGCAGGAGCATACGGTCGACCTAAGTGGGCAGTGGCATGTGGTTCAGGTGACATTAAATGGTACGGATATCACCACGGTTTATGATTTTGAGCAGATTCGGCTAACCCTGAACATGGATCAGTTGCCAACTGACTTTGAAATCGAAACCGGTACGGCACCATTTCCAGTCGTTGAAAATGGTCAATGGTATTATAATGATCCTGCTTACCCCACCAGTATTTCTTTTACCGCAGACAATCACCAACGATCCGTAGATTTTGCTGCCCCACCGATTTCGGGTGATTCCTCGTTTAAAATCTCATTTACCTTGGGCTGTCCGGACAATGTTTATACCTACACCTTTAATAAACAATGACCGTGAAGCCAACTGTAAAAATCAAGATTAAATCGCCGGCCGCATTACTGCCATTACTCCTGATTCTGGTTATAATGGTGAGCTGTTTTAATGTTGTCAGAGTGCATCAGCCAAGTTCTGCTACTGTGGGAGAAGAGATTACGGTTACTCTCGATGTAGAGGTGACGGATGACGCCGGCAGTACCCTGATATTTGGATTTTGTGCACCCCGGTCCTGGAAAGCATCCTTGAGTACGTCTGTTTCATTTACCAGTAGTATTGGCAACAGTACGATGTCACTGATTGATCCTAATGAGGTTGATGTTGAAAATAAACGTCCCTGGGCCCAACAAATCACGGACCGCGTGGGATTCGGAGGTAATTATGGTGAAATGGAATGGATAGTTTTTAAAGCTGATAACAGTTTTACCCCTCCAAGCAGCACCAGTGAAGATGATCCGGTGACTGGTACCATCACGCTTAAAACAACCGTGGGTGAAAGCAATGTTATTACTCAATTGGGATATTTTCTGGGCGAGGCAGATTGGGGCTATCTCAATGATGATGGAAACTCCACCTACTTTTTTGAAGAGACCTGTCTGGAAGTTTCGGGAGCTTCTGGTCAGCCACAAGACTTGTGTGGTCCAGCACCCCGGAAATTGCTCAGTCTCGAAACCTATGACTTTAACGATTTGCTCATCATTACTTTTGATGCGCAGGAAGATTCGACTGAGCTTGTGGGGGCTACCGATGTTTATTTATGTGCTCAGGCCATCTCTGCAGATCATACTACGGAGCGATGTGAAAAAACACCGGATTCAAAAATGATGAAAATTGGTCCTGATCTCTGGCAGCTCGCTATCTGGCCACCCTCCTACTTTAATATCGATGGCACTGACATCAGTGAATTGTTATTGAATTTTCAAGATGCTACCGGACAGGTGGTCGTGAGAAATGTTAGTGGCCGGGATTTTCAATTATTGCCAAAATGTTTTTAGCCTGAAGATTTATGTCAGTAAAGCACATAGCACATACAATCATCTTCGCCATCTTCCTGGTGCAGGTAGTGGAAGCTCAGGCACCATCGGTAGAAGGTGTGGTCAAGGATGCGCTAAGTGACGAGCCACTTATTGGTGTCAATGTAGTGATCAAAGCTACCGGCCAGGGTACCACCACAGACATAGATGGATCATTTAACCTCGAAGTAGATCTACCCACCACGCTGATTTTTAGTTACATCGGGTATCGATCTCAAGAGCTAGCGGTTTCGGCTCCTAGTCCAGTCCTGAATATTCTTTTAGAACAGGAAATCACCGGTCTGGATGAAGTGGTTGTCATAGGTTATGGAAAAGTACAAAAGCGAGATCTAACCGGTTCTGTAGCTTCAGTGAATGAAGAGACCATCAAATCAACGGTATCTCTCTCCGCGGATCAGGCCCTTCAGGGCAGGGCTGCAGGAGTAGTAGTGCAACAAACATCCGGTGAACCCGGAGCCGGCACCTCCGTCAGAATCAGAGGCACCAGTTCTATTAGCGCCGGTAATGAACCCCTCTACGTGATTGATGGTGTACCTATTCTGACCTCATCCTCCGACATCAGCTCATCGGCGGCTAAAGGAACCGCCCAAAATCCTCTGGCGACGATAAATCCTAACGATATCGCCTCCATAGAAGTATTAAAAGATGCATCTGCCGCAGCCATCTATGGGGCCCGCGCTGCTAATGGAGTTATTCTGATTACCACCAAACGGGGAGAATCGGGAAAAGCCTCGATAGACCTCAGTTATTATCGGGGTGTACAGCAGATCCGTAAACCATACCAACTCTTAAATGCCAGCCAATTTGCCCAATATCAGAATGAAGCAAACTTTTATGCCGGTAAGGGAAGAATTTATAGCAATCCGGAAAGCTTTGGTGAAGGAACGGATTGGCAAAATGAAATTTTTCAATCTGCTCCGATGACAAACCTGGAATTGTCTTTTAAAGGGGGAAGCGACCAAATACAATATGCCATTTCCGGTGGTTACTACGGGCAAGATGGAATCATTACCGGGTCGGACTTTAATCGTTATAATTTCCGGTCAAATTTGGATGGTAAAATAAGCCCGAAAGTAAAGGTGAGTAATAGTTTGATGGTCAGCTACAGCAATAGCAACCGGGTTGCCACCGATGATAATGCCGCCTTTGATGGTGGTACCATTACAGCGGCCCTGGGGTTCAGTCCATTGGTCCCGGCCCGTACACCCGATGGCAAACTGGTTCAGAAAAATTTTGCCGTCGATGACAAAGGTAATCTTATTGATGGCAGTCAATTAGATGATCAGGGACGCCTCATCACGGAGAAGGTGCTGAATACCTTTGCCAATCCACTGCTAAAATTATTAGAATCGCCCAGCGAACTTAAAACCGCCCGAATCATTAATAATCTCTCCGTAGTCTATGAGATTAATCCGGATCTGAATTTTAAAACAACACTGGGCATCGATTACGCAAATAGTCGGGGAGATCAATTTACACCCCGGGCCAGTCGATCGGGTGGAGAATCTTTTGCCAATTCTGGTTCGGTAACCAGTACTACCTTGCTGAACGAGAATACTTTAAATTATCAAAAGAGTCTGGGAAAGCACAAATTTGGGGGAGTCGTGGGCACTTCTATTCAAAAAGCAAAAATCTCCTCCCTCGATGTCCAGGCGATCGATATCAAAAATGATTTATTAGGTTTTAATAATTATGCCATTGCCCGGGGAGCAAGTTTAAATACAAGTTTTTCTGAATTTAGTTTTTTATCCGGATTAGCCCGGATTAATTATTCCTACGCCGATCGATATCTTATCACAGTGACCGGGCGGGCTGATGGCTCATCTAAATTTGGCACCAATAATAAATGGGGTTTCTTTCCCTCTGCCTCTTTAGGTTGGGTTATTTCGGAAGAGGCCTTTATGAAAGAGCTGGAATTAATCGAATTTCTAAAACTGAGATTGGGATATGGTATCATCGGTAATGAATCCATCGGTCCCTATTCATCTCTTGCACTGCTGGTACCCGCGGATGTAGTATTTAATGATGCCCTAACGATTGGTTTTGAGCCTTTTCTCTTTCCCAACAGCGATCTGCGATGGGAATCAACGGAGCAATTTAATGCCGGGATTGATTTTTCAACAGCACAAGGACGTGTTCAGGTTACCACGGACTATTATATTAAAAATACGTTTGACCTGCTCCTATCCACCGATGTGCCCTTTTATTCTGGGTTTTCCAGTGTTTTCAGTAATGTTGGAGATCTTAGAAATACCGGATTCGAATTCAGTGTCAGCAGTAAAAACTTTACCGGTGCTTTGAGCTGGTCGACTGATTTTAATATCGCCTGGAACAAAAATACGATCACCAATTTAGCCGGTCGGGATAATATACCTAATAATGCAAATTTATTCGGTATCGAAAGCTGGGCATTATTAAAAGAAGGAGAAGCTGTAGGTCGATTTTATGGTCTCGTTACGGATGGTATCGTCCAAATCGGCGACGATCTCGAAAATATTCCCAATTTTGCAGCAGCGCCCCCACTGAAACCCGGTGATCGCAAATTTATTGATCAAAATAATGACGGTGTCATTAATGGTGATGATCGCACCTTTATTGGAAGTGAACAATCTGAATTTA
>JAGQWV010000612.1 GCA_020437045.1 Saprospiraceae bacterium
ACGGCAATAATCGATGCGTTGGTCTTACTAGGAACTGTACTTACTAAATAAGTTATCTAGTTGCATCGGGAAGGCTAAAGCAATAATATTTATCACCCGCTTTGGTTCCCGGTTTTCCTCCACCCCCAGCGGCAATCACTACATATTGCCTACCATCCACCATGAATGTGGAAGGCGATGCATATCCACCGGCTTCCAGTTGATATTCCCATAGAAGCTGTCCATCATTTGAATCATAAACATGAAATCGTTCATCCATCGAAGCCCCAATAAATATTAAACCACCAGCAGTGACTAGTGGTCCACCCATATTAAAAGTGCCGGTAGGCGGCAGTCCTTTTGCTTCCAAATCTGGATAGGTTCCTAGAGGCACCTGCCATTCTATGAGTCCTTCATCAAGATTAATGGATGTAAGCATGCCCCAGGGTGGACGATTTGCCGGAAATCCATCCTGGTCCTTAAATTCATTATGTCCTGTGGCTACATATGGAATTTCATTGGGGACACTTGACTTTAGGTTTTTGGTGATAATATTTCTATCATGGCCCTGATCTCTCAGGAAAGATATCAAAGCTCCTTTTTCATCCTGAGTCAAAGATTGATGGGCTGGCATCTGTCCTTTCCCTTGCGTGACAACTTGTATCAGTTGAGCATCTGTGCGTTGGGCTACGGTTTTTCGTAGGACGTCCAGGGCAATCAGGGATGGATTTGCTGCAACAGCTGAGGAATGACATTGCGTACAAAATGTTTGAAAAAGATAATTTCCGTAAGCATAATTACTAATCTCTTCAGGTATCTGGTTGGGCACCATGGAAATCCATTCTGGTTCATTGCTACAATTCACAATCAATCGCCTATGCTGTGGATCGTAAGCCGCACCACCCCAATCAGTACCTCCATTGAATTGAGGAAAAACAACAGAGGGTTTAAGTCCGGGAGGTGTAAAAATGGACCCGGTCACCATCTCCTGCAATTGATCCTTAATATTTGTTGCGGAAGCCTGACTCACATTGGTCACATTTTCATGATCAAAAGTCTGTCCTGCATACCGAAGGCTTTCGATTGGAAAGGGTTGTGTAGCCCAGGTTTCTTCTCCGGGGAGCGTAGTCTGAGGTACCACTATTTCTTCAATAGGAAAAATTGGCTCTCCGTTTTCACGATCTAAAACAAAAAGATGCCCCATCTTGGTAGGTTGGGCAAGCGCGTCAATCAGCTTTCCATCTTTATGTACCTGCACCAAATTTGGGGCACAAGGTAAATCATAGTCCCAAATATCATGATGCACAGTTTGATAATGCCAAACTTTCTTTCCCGTATCCGCATCAAGAGCCATGATGCAATTTGAAAATAAATTAGCCCCTTTTCTATTGCCACCATAATGGTCATAAGTCGCTGATCCGGTACCAAAATAGACGATGCCTCTTTCTGTATCTAGCGTAAAACCACCCCAGCAGTTCACGCCACCGATTGATGTCCATGCATCACTGGGCCAGGTATCATAGGCTTCCTCCCCTGGTTGTGGGATCGTATGAAAAATCCACTCCAGTTTACCACTGTACACATCATAGGCACGTATATGACCTGGGGCTGCAGGGCCGGGTCCTTCACCAAGGGTTGATCCCAGTATTAATTTGTCTTGAAATATGATTCCTGGAGTTGCTGCTGTCACCCAGGTATGTCTGACATTTCTACCTAGTCCCTCAAATAGGTCTACTCTACCTCCTATTCCAAAAGTCGAATCAGGGGTTCCGGTCATCGCATCAATAGAATATAGATAGCCACCTTTTACAAAGAAAAGACGCTTCTGAGCTCCATGTGAAAAGAAAGTAACCCCTCGATTTACACCTCCACCGGAGATCGAGTCATTAAAAGACCAAAACGCTGCTCCTGATGCCGCATCAAGGGCTACCAGAGACAGTGCAGGAGTGGTCAAATACATCACTCCATCGACAATCAGAGGATTACATTCAATAGTACTTCGATTCTAATGATCACCACAGGAATATGTCCATGCTAATTCCAGATGAACGACATTATCCCGGTTTATTTCATCAAGTTGGGAAAATTTACTGCCTGTTTCATCACCACTGTAAATCGGCCAATCAACATTTTTTATTTCTTCACTAACACAGCCCAGCATTCCAATTTGAATTCCGCAAATCAGGAAAATCCATCTCATATAAAAACCATCTATCATTAGTTATTGAAAATAGTGAAAAGCCCCATTATTTAATGACTAGGAGGGTATTGAAATACTCAGTTTGATGTTGAAGCCCTCAATCGTTGTTTTTTTATTTTTTTAGAAGAAGGAAGATACCGGGTGGTAACTAACTGGGAATCAACGAATTTTAAAACGACAAGAACGGCTTTGTTCCTTCGTGTGAAAATAATATTGTTTTAGTGTCAGCGCAAGATGGGTATTTCAACAATCTCCTAAAATATACCATCTTACACGGATCCCGTCCGTTAGATATTGTTGGCATATAAAGGGGTATCTTCTGAAATGGTAAGGGGGTTAGGGAGTTAGGAATTGAGATAGTAGATGCTGGCATTTAGTATCGTAGCAAATGACACCCAAAGGAGATACGGTATCATCAAAAATGATGCAAATTTATTTATGGGATAAAATCGAATGATGCAAAGCAGAATCAAAATCCAAAGTACAACGATGATAAAAAGTGCACCACCGATGGAATGCATCCCAAAAAAGATCATAGACCAAAATCCATTGAGCACCAGTTGGAAGATAAAAACCAAAATCGCATTTTTTACCTTCTCCTTTTCCCAGCCACTATGCCAAATCAGGGCAACAGCTAGTCCCATGAGTATGTAAAGAATCGTCCACACCGGTCCAAAAATTGAGTTTGGAGGGTTGAAAGATGGCTTAACCAGAGTAGGGTACCACTCTTCAAGTGCCACGATCGTGGCAAAACTGCCTAAATAACCAATCAGCAGACAAGTAACCACCGCTATTAAGATTTTAGGCCATAACCATCGGATAATCATTCAATTAATTTTTACAAAGGTATACTTCAAAATTAAAGGCAATTATACCTTTATTTACAATATAAATAGATGAATATGTTTGGTGTAAACCAATTGAAGATGAAATGGTTCTGTATTCTGGTGATGCAAATTCACGTTACTCTGATTTTTGCCCAACCTATTTCCCTGCATCCACTGAATCCGCACTATCTAATTTATAAAGATGCCCCTATCCTTCTAATTACATCTGCCGAACATTATGGAGCTGTACTTAATAAGGATTTTGACTATCATACATATCTGAAAACACTGCACGACGAGGGTATGAATTATACGAGAATCTTTACCGGAAGTTACGTGGAAGTACCCGGAAGTTTTGGAATAAAGCATAACACACTAGCACCTGAATCCGGTCAATTTATAGCCCCTTGGACGAGAGTAGATGAGATTTCACTGTACACAGAAGAAAAGAAGTTCGATCTAAATCAGTGGAACACTGACTATTTCAAGCGCTTGCATAATTTTATTCAAGAAGCGTCAGATCTTGATATTATCGTTGAGGTCACTTTCTTTTGCGCAACCTATCAAGATGCCAATTGGATGCGACATCCATTTAATCCCGGAAATAACATCAATATAAAAACTCACTTTGATCGCAGAGATTTTAACACAAGCATCAATAAGGAAGTATTGCACTTTCAAAAAGAATTGATCAGAAAATTGACGCGGGAATTAAATAAATATGATAATGTGTTATTTGAATTATGCAATGAACCATGGGCTGACAATGGTGTAAAAACGTCATTTTTACATAAGACAATCATACCGAAAGAAGGTAATCTAGGTTGGATTCTCTGGTCTACCGCCGCAAGTAAGCAAACTTTGGATTGGCAAAAGGATCTAGCTCAAACCTTCCGTGAGTCTGAGGCCGAATTTCCCAAGAAACATTTATTAGCTCAAAACTTCAGTAATTTCAAGGAAATCCTTACCGAGGTTAATGATGACATAGATATTCTCAACTTTCATTACGCCTGGCCTGAAGCAGTATCACAAAATTATGGATGGAATCGTCCGGTCAATTTTGATGAATCTGGATTTGCCGGAAGTAGCGATTCCATTTATTTACAACAAGCCTGGTCGTTCATGCTCTCTGGTGGGGCCATTTTTAATAATCTGGATTATTCATTTTATCCCGGTAGAGAATCAGGAACTGGCGAAAATGACGCTCCCGGTGGTGGAAGTAACATTTTAAGAAAACAGCTTAAATTTCTTAAAGAATTTCTATCAGCTTTCGATTATGTAAAAATGAAACCAGCCAATGAACTTATATTGCATAGCCCGGGACTGGAGACTTACTGCTTGGCCGAAACCGGTACTGCTTATGCTATCTTTGGTTATGGAAGAAATCAAGGCTTACTAGAAATCAATTTGGCAAAAGGAAATTTTGAGATAATAATTTATAATCCGGATAATATGCAGAAGCTTAGCCAGAAAAGTTTTGAGCATCAAGGGGGTAATTTCATATTAGACATTCCCAGGACACCCCGCACCGCCATACAAATCATAAGAAGTTAAAGTCAATATATTTTAATAAACATCGTGTCAGACTAACTTCTGAACGAAAAAAGGTAGCGCATATTCAGCTAGGTATTGACTTGATTGACTGGTGCAAAAGTCTTATTATTAAGTAACAAATATTTATCTCGATGAACAACTTGATAAACTGGGTCGAAATACCCGTACGAGATATGACTCGTGCAGTAAAATTTTATGAAGGAATCCTCGACTGTAGATTAAATGTGCAGGATTTCGGTGAGTTGAAAATGGCCTGGTTTCCCATGGAACAGGGGGCTCCCGGAGCATCAGGTTCCCTAGTGCAAAATGATGCGTATAATCCATCATATTCCGGCAGCGTGATCTATCTCTCAGTCGAAGATATCAATCGAACCTTGACATTGATTGAACAACAGGGACCGAAAATTATAAACCCTAAGCGCAGTATCGGTCAGTTTGGTCATGTTGCACATTTTGAAGACACCGAAGGAAACCGCGTGGCTTTGCATGCCAACCAATAGCCTCATCTGGTTCCGTTCCTACAAGCTACGGTCTGGGTTCCTAAACATTCCCACCAACATTATCCAAAAAATTAGCAACCGGTAGTGAGCGCTAATACATTCAATAATGACCTTCTGTCTTAATAGGACTTCCGATTCAATTTTTTCACAGAAAAAGATTAGTTTCAAATAACTGTCATTCAGCATCTTACACTAGTAAATCTTATTGATCGCTAAAAAAATTAATTGAAGAACTTGCATTATTGATAGTATTACTATTATATTTGCAAGCGTTCATTCAAATATGGAAGTATTACCATCACATATTCAATTAAATGTCAATCAGCGGATCTTCTTAAAGAACCCGGAGTCAAGCGATTTGGGAAAGAAGATCATATCGGGTAGTATTGATATGATTGATGAGATGGGATTTGAGAGTTTTACTTTTCGTAAACTTGGTCAGCACATACAATCTACAGAAGCCTCGATATACCGTTATTTTGAAAACAAACATCGGCTTCTATTGTATCTGATCAACTGGTATTGGAACTGGATAGATTTTAGATTAATTTATCTGATTGCCAACATTGAAGATCCAACCGAAAAGCTAAGGCGTGCCATTACTTTATTGACTCAAAGTAATGAGGTGGACAATAATTTTCAGCATGTCAATGAAATAAAATTGCACCGGATTGTTATAGCTGAATCTTCAAAGACTTACCTGACCAAGGAAGTCGAGGAGGAAAATAAGGAGGGACTTTTTAAGTCCTTCAAACAGTTGGTGGAGCGAGTTAGTGGGTTTATCAGTGATGTCAACCCAGAATTCAAATATCCGCATATGCTCGTTTCTACCGTGATAGAAGGTGCTCACCATCAGCGCTTTTTTGCTGCTCATCTACCCATGCTCACCGATCAATTACATGGAGAAGACTCCATTAATAATTTCTATCAGGATCTGGTGTTTAAAGCCTTAAAATCCAAGGATGATGAATAGCAAGGAAAATATACTTCGTATTATTTTATTGCTCTCCGTCTTTTTGGCCTCTAATGTTTACAGCATTGGTCAATCTTATTTCAGTGGTAAAGATCTGGTTAAAATTTGCATAGATTTAGAGTCAGATACTGAGGATCAATCTGAAGAAATCGGAGATCTTGAAAAAGATGACACATTTTATCCGACCGTACATTTTCTGGAATACTATTTCGTGAAGAATATCACAAAGCACTACTACCAAGAAGAGGTCCCCATCTCCTCTTTACAGATTAGCACTCCCCCACCAGAAATC
>JAGQWV010000613.1 GCA_020437045.1 Saprospiraceae bacterium
TATTGTAGTATTTCTGGACGCAGACTATTCCGATCATCCAGAAGAGTTACCGGAAATCATCAGACCTATTGTCGATAGTGGCGTTGATTTGGTGATAGGATCCAGAGCCCTGGGTGATCTTGAACCCGGTGCCATGATGCCGCAACAGATCTTCGGAAATTGGTTAGCCACAAATCTTATCCGTCTATTTTACGGTTATCATTTCACCGATCTTGGCCCGTTTCGAGCAGTAAAATATCAGAAGTTATTGGATCTCGATATGAAAGATCCAAACTTTGGATGGACGGTGGAAATGCAAGTAAAGGCTGCTAAAAAAGGCTACAGCTGTACCGAGGTACCCGTTAAGTATCGACGACGGGTTGGGGTTTCGAAGGTATCCGGCACCATTAAGGGTACGCTCCTGGCCGGCCATAAAATTTTGTGGACGATTTTTAAATTGCTGTAAACCATGACTGCAGTATACTACATAATCCTGGCAGCATATTCTCTAGTTCTGATCTACATTACGATATACTGTCTGATTCAATTTCAGCTTCTTTTTTACTACCAAAAATCGCATCATAGACCGGCGGAGCGCAAAAACGATCCCCAACAATCCCTGCACCAACATCCTCTGGTCACCGTCCAATTGCCGGTGTACAACGAAAGATATGTCATCGCCCGTCTTATAGATGCCGTATGTGCTTTTGTCTATCCTAAAAGCAAGATAGAAATACAGATCCTTGATGATTCTACTGATGACACTGTCGCGATTGTCGCCGGAAAAGTAAAGGAATATCAGGACAAAGGATTTGATATTGTACAGATTCGCAGAGAAAATCGCAAGGGTTATAAGGCTGGGGCGCTACGAGATGCCATGCCGAAAACTAAGGGAGCATTTATTGCCATTTTTGATGCTGATTTTTTACCAGAACCGGATTTTTTGACCCGGACCATGCCATATTTTAACGATCCTGAGATTGGAGTAGTACAAACCCGGTGGGAACACATCAATCGTGATTACTCGTTACTGACCCGACTGCAAGCCATGCAACTCAATGTACATTTTACCATAGAGCAGCAAGGCCGTAGGGCTGCGGATCAAATGTTACAATTTAATGGTACAGCAGGAATATGGCGAAAGAAGACTATCGAAGACGCCGGCGGCTGGGCCGATGACACATTAACGGAAGACCTCGACCTTAGCATTCGCGCTCAATTAAAGGGCTGGAAAATTCAATACCTGGAAGATGTTGGCTCACCGGCAGAACTTCCCGCAGAGATGAACGGTTTTAAATCGCAGCAATTTCGTTGGATGAAGGGAGGTGCAGAGACCGCCAAGAAAATGCTCCCAGCCGTTTGGCAGTCACCATTGCCCATGAGAAAAAAAATACATACTACTTTCCATTTACTCAGCAGCACTTTATTTGTGTTTGTTTTCATGTTGGGGATTTTGAGTGTTCCCCTATTGCTGGCGGTCAGAGGTCTTCATATCGATACTAATATTTTTTCAGTTTTCATCATTGGCACTTTATCGATCATCTGGGTATATTATGTAGCCAATGTGACCAATGAATTCACCAACCCCAAAAAGTCTTTTTGGCGAGACCTGGTTAAATTTACTTTTCTTTTTCCCGTCTTTTTAGCTATGTCAATGGGACTGTCATTACACAATACCATTGCGGTTTTGCAAGGTTATTGGGGGCGAAAATCAGAGTTTGTCCGTACACCAAAATTTAACATCCAAAGCATCCGCGACAGCTTTCGAAAAAGCACCTATCACAGTAAAAGCATAAGGTGGACAACCATTATCGAAGGATTACTTTGCCTCTACTTTGTCTATGCCGTATTTTTAGGCTATCGACTGCATGATCGTTCGATGGTATTGTTTCATGTTTTACTAGCCATCGGTTATGGATCCATTTTCTTTTATTCAATCAAGCATGTGAATGTTAAATAAAGAGCAATTTTGAAATATCTGATTTCACTTCTTCTTATAGCCCTGGTGGCCGGTCTTGGATATCTGCCTCAACAAAGTGATTTCTATTTGATCTTTTTTCTCTATGCCCCTTTATTCGGTTTATATCTGATCACCTACCGGATGTATACCTCACATCACGATGTACTATATTTTATATTTCTTTCATTGGTACTTCGAGCACTTTTGCTATTTGCATTTCCAAATCTATCCGACGACATCTACCGATTTCTGTGGGATGGGTTTTTGGTCGACGAAGGGGTTAATCCCTACCTGCACACTCCCACGGAATGGTTACAATCACTGGATCAACAGGAGACCATTTACCATCTTCTATATCCTCATCTCAACTCACCTGATTACTATTCCATTTATCCACCTGTCTGCCAGGGGATTTTTGCTGTTTGTGCCAAAATGGGCTTTGGCAGTATCTATTGGTCCAGTGTCATCATGAAAGTGATCTTTTTGATCGCAGAAACCACCACCATCTACTTTCTACTTAAACTAGTTCAGCTACTCCATATTCCGCAACACCGGGTTTTGCTGTATGCACTCAACCCGCTCATTATCTTAGAGTTTTCAGGGAACCTCCATTTCGAGGCCATCATGATCATGTTTTTGACCATGGCCTTTTGGTTTTACATTCGTCAACGCAGTAAAATGTTTAGCCTCTCGATGGGCATGGCCATCGGTACTAAACTTCTACCACTTATGTTTCTGCCTTTTTTCCTGAGACGATTCCGAAAATCAAAACTCTTGGTTGGTCTGATGCTTCTTGCATCTCTACTGTTGCTGCTATTTGTACCCTTTCTAAGCCGGGAGCTGGTACTACATTTAGGAACCAGTATTAATCTCTATTTTCAAAAATTTGAATTTAATAGTAGTATCTACTATCTCATACGCTGGATTGGATTCCGGATCAGAGGATATAATGTGATCCAGACCGCAGGCCCCTTACTCTCTATTATAACGTTTCTATTTATTATCTACCTGGCAGCAATGGAGAAACCCAAAAAGATGCAGCATGTTTTCCGGGTCTTATTGTTGTCCTTTTCCGTTTATTTATTTCTCAGTACCACTATTCACCCCTGGTATCTGGGCATACCGGTGCTATTATCAGTGCTTACCCACTATCGTTATCCAATTTTTTGGTCGGCTTTGATCATTGGCACCTATATAAATTACAGCTACGAACCTTACCATGAAAACTTATGGGTGGTCCTGATCGAGTACAGTATCGTTTATTTTATACTGTTTCTGGAGGTATTCCGGATCAATATCTTAAGATGGTTATTTGGTAAGGTGATGGATGTATTTAAATTTTTGACAAAAGGTAAATGAAATGAAACATTATTCCTCTAATCTACTTTTGATCCTCCTATTTGCAACCTATTTACCTCAAATTCTATACGCTAATAGAAAACCAGAACATATTGACAAAGATTCATGTTTTCTTTTAAATAATGAATTCACTCATGCCTGGCTAAATCAAAATATTAAATTAAGGGACTCCCTCATCTTAAATTCAAAAATATTCGATGTTTTGGGTATTGCTAACATCACAAAACAGCAAGCAAGTCAAATCACAACAAGTGATGCCGAGCAACTTATCGCTAATCTAAACAATTGGCAAAAATGCTATTTTGAGTCTATATTTATTGTCTTTGTCGATTCAGTGGTTATGCAATCAGGAAGTAATGAAATTGAAAATTACCTGATACACAAAAATAGAGAAACCGAAAAAATATTATCTCATATCGATATGAAATTATTGACAAATGAAATATATCTGCGAGTCTTAAGGTATTATTTCCATTTAGGTGATCTCTTCTTAGATAAATCAATGCCACATGATGCATTAACTGCCTTCGAGATTGGAGCAACTCTGGCTGCACAGAGAAAAGATATTTTTCAAATTCCCTACCTCTTTAATCTGGAAAGGATAGCGAGCACCCAGACAGATTTGACACTATACGAAAAAGCCAAAGAAACGTATAACAAACTTCTAGACATATCTTATAACGATCCCGATATAGATAGCGAACTAAAATCAACCATAGTTGTAAATGCCAGTTCACTCTTCTTAAAAATGGGATTGTATTCCGATGCTCTAAGAATCGTGGAAAGGTCTAATCTAAAAGATAATGAATATTTACTACAGCTCAACAAAGCAACCTGTCTCGAAAAATTAGGATACTCAGACAAAGCTGCAGATATCTTAAAAGATCTACTTAAATTGAAACCAGATGATCCGACAAGACAATTAATTTTGATAAACATTGGCAATAATCTGCTATCAAGAAGAGAATATTTAGAAGCTGAAAAATACACCAAAGATGCAATCAATCTTCTCCAGAAGAATATTGCAATAGACTCATCAATTGAATACATCTCGAATTTAGCCATTGCCTACTTCAATTTAGGGGAAATATACCTACACACAGAATCTCTCTCCGAAGCTGCATCTTGGTATTCAAAAGCATTGCAAACGAGAAAAATATATACCACTGATAGTGCAGATTTCAACATACTACAGGATCTAGATAGACTATCCCTAATTTCCTTAAGACAAGGCAAATTCACCGACTGCTTTGACAAAACAAATTTTGTTTTCAGTAATCTCCTTGAAAAATATCGAAAATATTACTCAATTCTCAATTATGAAGAAGGTCAACATCTACTTCAAAAATGGAATAGCCTACTAGGCCGCTCCATATCAACGATGCTGGAACTGAGAAATTATCATCCAATTAACATTGAAGATATCTTTGAATATGATATCAACCTTAGGGGAAGTCTCACTAATCAAGCAAGGTTAATTAAGGAAGAAATTAATGTGCGTAACAAGTTAAATCAAGATTCTACGTATATACTCTATGAAAACCTGAGATCAAAATTGATTGCAGC
>JAGQWV010000614.1 GCA_020437045.1 Saprospiraceae bacterium
GTGTCGGACGTCAATTTTGATATGGGTACTAATGTCGTTGATGTCTTTGTCAATTACCTGCGAAATAAGATGGACAAGAAATACGTGTCAAAGTTGCTTACCACTGTCTTTGGAATGGGATATGTAATTCGTGATAAGGATATTTCATGAAAATTCGCTACCGGTTAACTTTAAATTTCCTGATCGTCACTGCATGTCTCATGCTGACTGAATTTAGTCTCATCTACTATTTTTTTAAGCGACATACCGAACGTGATTTTCTGGATCGATTGGAGCAACGTGCTTCCTTTGCCGTGGAAACCATTTCCCGGGATGGTGTGATTAGTGGTGGGATTTATAATAAATTAATAGACAAGAGTCTCTTGGCGCTACCCAATGAGACTGAGGAGGTCTACCAGGTAGATCAGGAACGAAAATCGTTGATTCAAAAATCAGAAATAATTTTCCCCCCCACTTTTATCGACAATATTTTAAATCAGGGAGCCGCTAATATCAGAGTGGGTGATATATACTATGCCGGTAAATTGTTTGAGTTAGATCATCAACCATGGATTGTTTTAATTTCTGCTGAAGATATTTATGGTAGGGATAAGCTGGACAACCTATTTAGTATTCTTCTCATTACCTTTGATCTGAGTTTGGCGATCCTTTTTCTGATTGGTCTCTATTTATCCCAACAGGCACTAAGTCCAATTTCTAAAATTATTGCCCAGGTAAATGTGATCAGGGCTAACAACTTACATCTCCGGTTAAAAGAAGGGAATGGCGAAGATGAGATTGCCAAATTGGCGGAGACTTTTAATAATATGTTGGATCGCCTGGAGACATCGTTCGAATTGCAACTGAATTTTATCAATAATGCTTCCCATGAGCTCCGCAATCCCTTAACGGCAATTATTGGAAAGACTGAGGTCGCCTTAATAAAGGAAAGGTCACCCGATGAATATATAGATGTACTTCACTCCATTGAAATCGAAGCACATCGCTTGGCTAATTTGGTCAATAGTTTGTTGCGCTTGGCCCAAACCGATCAGGATAAATCCGGCATCTTGATCGAGAATATTCGTATAGATGAGTTACTCTGCGAATTGAAGGATAATTTTAATAAAACCCACCCCGATAATAATATTCAATTGGACTTTAAGACCCTGCCTGATCAATCTGACCAACTGACCATAAAGGGAAATTATAGCTTATTGAATGTTGCTTTCAACAATGTCCTGGATAATGCATGTAAGTTTTCT
Organism: Saprospiraceae bacterium; assembly: GCA_020437045.1. Classification (GTDB taxonomy): domain Bacteria; phylum Bacteroidota; class Bacteroidia; order Chitinophagales; family Saprospiraceae; genus JABDMH01. The sequence goes on from JAGQWV010000614.1 coordinate 1,245, forward strand.
CAGAATCGAATGGTGCAGATACAAATAAATCAAATTACTGACCACTTTGTCGAGATATCGGTTGTCGATCAGGGATTGGGAATTCCTCAAGACGAGATGCCGAAAATCATGGAACCCTTTTTTCGGGGTTCAAACGTCAAACAGATTAAAGGATTTGGATTTGGTCTTCCACTGGCCTCGAAAATCGTCAAAATTCATCGGGGTTCGCTGCAATTGTCTTCTAACCTGGGAGTGGGTACCAGGGTCACCATCACGCTTCCTACAATTGCGACCCATTTGAAGCAAAACTGACTTTCTAATTTCATTTTAATCTCTTTCTTAGATCTCTCTAAGAAGCTCCCATTACCTTTGACTTAAAAGCTTAAAATGAAAAGAGTCTTAATACCTTCCAATCTTTCACCTGAAGCCCTGGTTGTGCTCAACGATGTGTCCGAATATGTTCAGGACGATCAATTGGAGATCATTTTTGGAGTAGGTTACAGGTTGAATAATACTCGTTTTGAGCTATATGGTTTTCATCCAAATCGAATCCTTTCTTCTGCATTTGGTAGTGATTTCAAGTACTACTTAGAATTTCAGCGAAGAAATAATCCCGTTATTCAATCGGTGAAATTCGATTTGTTTACCGGCCAAACCAAATATGCTTTTCAGAATTTCTTGAAGCTTCACAAGATTGATTTGGCCCTGGTGTCCAGAGATACGGACCTTAACTATGGCAATAAATTTTTTGACATAACCAACTTTATCGATAGAAGCGGTCTGCCAGTCATGGAGATAAATAGTTTAAGTCATCTCTTGCTGGAGAATAAGCTTGAGCAACAGACCGTGATGGCCTAAATTATTTTATCGCGGTATTGCACGACTGTTTATCTTTTATGGACGTAGAAAAATTTTTATCCCTGAGTAAATAGGATACCTGGAAATGCTCACTTGATTTCGTTTGCAAGTTATTTTTCGCACATAAACCTCCACGAAGCCCCGAGATAGCGGGGCTATTCTTTTTTTTTGACTCGTCCGTAAACAGAATACAGCACCAAGAAAAGTATGCTGGTAAATCACCGGGCCCCGGAGGAAATGAGCCTATGCATTATATGCTTCATCTAGGAGGGCGATGATAATTTTTTTCATTTTGAGCATGGCTTGCATCGCATTATTTGCTCTTTCCCGGTTACTTGAATTCAAATATTCCATTAACTGTTTTGGAACAATTTGCCAGGATAAGCCATATTTGTCTTTACACCAACTACACATACTTTCCTCTCCTCCTTCGCTGGTCAGGCAATTCCAGTAATAGTCCACTTCCTTCTGATCTTCGCAGTAGACAAAAAAGCTGATGGCCTCCGTAAACTTAAATTGAGGACCTCCATTTAAGGCGATAAATTTTTGACCACTCAACTCGAATTCTACAATCATCGACGAAACTGATGTGATTTTAGAATTTGGAAAAAGAGAAGTGTAGTATTCTGCCGCTTCTTGAGCCTGGTGATCAAACCACAGATAAGGGGTGATTTTCTGAAATTGAGCCATACTGATATTTTAAATTTGCTTCTTACAAAGGTAGGATTTACGATATTGTCTCTAACGTTGAAAACCCGTCATTAGCAAGGGGAATATCCGTCAGACAGCAAACTGCCTGGTGGCAGTCCTTACCATTGTGTTATTCTTCGTCGGGTGAATAATTAATCCGGAAATGCAATGATGATTTCTGACTATAGACTTCTCATTAGATATACAACTTGAGCTAAAGTTGCTGGAATTGCCTATTATTGAGAAAATTCAACCGGCATGCTAAGGAAAAACGCCAGCTTATTCTTTTCCCTTGGAATCTTTGTGTTTTTATTTTCCTGTGGTCAGCGGGACCAACAACTGCACACTGAAAGTAAAAAACCGAATATTCTTTTTGCTATATCTGACGACCAATCGTATCCGTATACTTCAGCTTATGGTAGTAAAACAGTTTCGACTCCTTATTTTGATGCGATTGCCAAAAAAGGTATGTTATTCAATCGTGTTTTTTGTGCTGCACCCCAATGTAGCCCCAACCGGGCCGCGATTTTAACGGGTAAAAATATTTGGCAATTGGAGGAGGCAGGAACGCATGCGAGTTATTTTCCTAAGAAATTTTCTGTTTTTACGGATCAACTTGAACAGGGGGGGTACACCCTGGGCTATACCGGTAAAGCCTGGGGACCCGGTAATTGGAAAGATTCTGGTTGGTCCAGAAATCCTGTGGGACCGGAGTATAATGAAATTAAGTTCGACTCCGTTCCTACCACGGGTATTTCTAAAACGGATTATGCCGGAAATTTCAAAGCATTTCTTGATCAACGAGATTCCCAAAAGCCATTTTTCTTTTGGTATGGTGCTTTTGAACCGCACCGGGTTTATGAAGAAGGAAGCGGGCAATTATCCGGCAAGACGCTGGCCTCGGCTGATGTTCCACCCTTCCTCCCGGATGTGCCGGCGGTGCGAAATGATATACTTGACTATGCCCGTGAAATTGAGTGGTTTGATACTCAACTCGGAAAAATGTTGCAAATGCTGGAGAACCTGGGTGAGCTCGATAATACCATCGTCATTATTACTGCCGATAATGGTATGGCATTTCCCTACGCAAAAGCAAACCTGCAGGAATTTGGTATTCATGTGCCGCTGGCTATTTGTGGTCCGGGCATTCAGGCGGATATTACCTCTTCAGATTTGATAAGTCACACAGATCTTGCCCCTACTATTTTGGAATTGGCGGGCGCTCAACCGCTACATAATGTCAGTGGGCGTAGTTTTTTAGGCCTTTTACAAGGAGATCATACGTATGAACCCCGAATGTGGATAGTGGCGGGTCGGGAACGGCACACGCATGCCCGTCCCGATAACCTAGGCTATCCGGCCCGGGCAATTCGTACGCAGGATTTCTTATACATCCAGAATTTAAAACCCGATCGATGGCCTGCCGGAGACCCAGAAATCGAACTTCTGGAAAAAGATGAAGATGGTAAGGAGAAAATAGTGATGGCACCTGGATATTTTGACATCGATGCGAGCCCGAGCAAGGAATTTGTTCGAACCCATCAAATTGAGTTTCCACAGGAATTTAATCTGGGTTTTGCTAAAAGACCCCAGGAACAATTATTCGATATTAAAAGCGATCCGGGATGCCTTGTCAACATAGAAGGACAGCAACAATACAAAGAAATAGAAAATGATCTGAGGATCCAACTGGAAAAAATACTCACTGCGGAAAAGGACCCCAGGATGGAAGGTAGTGAGATTTTTGACAGCTATCCACGGGTTTCTCCAATGCGTAATTTTCCCGGATTTAAAGAACAAAGTACTTATAATCCAGCCTTTCAGAAAAATGTTCAAAAGAATTAATATTCATAATGATGCTCAGAAATGTTCAGAAAAATTATCTCCTGATTCTTTTTCCTTTGATTTTCCTGCAGTGCTCCTCCGAGACGGAGAAAATTGATTCGGAAAAACCTAATATAATTTTTATCCTGGCCGATGATCTTGGTTATGGTGATCTTGGTTGCTATAATCAAAACTCACGTATTCCCACACCTTACCTGGATCAATTGGCTGCCCAAAGTATGCGATTTACGGATGCTCATGCTCCGGCAGCGGTGTGTACACCAACTCGTTATGGTATATTGACAGGGAGATATTGTTGGCGCAGCCGGTTGCCGGTGGGAGTGTTGCGCGGATATGGTAGGGCATTAATTGAAGAAAACCGAAAGACGGTTGCCAGCATGTTGAAGGATCATGGATACGAGACCGGAGTAGTAGGAAAATGGCACCTGGGCTTGGATTGGGTGATCAAGCCGGAATATCAGGATTCTTTAGCTGGTGAAAATATCCAGATGAACGATGTGGGGATGGTGACGGAGGTTAACCCGGATTTTATTGATTTTTCGAAAAACCCTACTGATGGTCCCCTGAATCATGGATTTTCCTACTCATATATCTTGCCGGCTTCGTTAGATATGGAGCCATATTGTTATTTAGAAAATGATCAATTGGAAGAAATACCCAATGATTACACTTTGGGAAATGATCTCAATACGGGTTACACGGGTGCCTTTTGGCGACCAGGACGGATGGCTCCCGGATTTAAGTTTGATCAGGTATTACCTCGTTTTACCAGGAAGGCTGAGGAGTTTATAAAACACTCGAATAGACAAAATCCATTTTTTCTTTATTTGGCTTTTCCTTCACCGCATACTCCCTGGGTACCTACCGCTGCGTTTCAAGACAAAACGGAAGTGGGAGCTTATGGTGATTATACCGCTATGGTAGATGCCATGGTGGGTAAGGTTTTGCATGCATTAGATTCTCTTCAATTGTCGGATAATACATTGCTATTTTTTACGAGTGACAATGGACCATTTTGGACCCCTGAACTTATTGAAAAATATAATCACAGAGCCGCTGGATCGTGGAGAGGAATGAAAGCTGATGCCTGGGAGGGAGGACACCGGGTACCACTAATGGTGCGATGGCCAGGTAAGATTGCTGCCGGCAGCCGACATGGCACTCCGGTAAGTCTCACTTCCTTTATGGCAACATGTGCAGACATTTTGGGCATTGATCTGGATGATCATAGCGCGGAAGATAGTTACAGTATTTGGTCCTTGTTAAATGGTAGTCGTGCGGAATCGGAATCAGAACAAGCGATTATTCAACATTCGTCAAAAAACTATTTTGTCGTACGTAAAAATAATTGGAAATATATCAATGGGTTGGGGTCTGGTGGTTTTTCAGAACCCTCCATAATCGAGCCCGGAGCAGATGATATAAAAGGCCAACTTTATAATCTGGATACTGATCCCGAAGAACAGCATAATTTATTTTCGGAAATGCCCGAAAAAGTTGCCGAATTATCCGGTATATTGGAGCAATATAAATCTCAGGGACACAGTCGTATTTTGTAATTTTTTTTATTCCCGACATGATGAAAAAACACAGGTTTTATATTCCATTTTTTATTTTATTTTTTTTCATAAAGGGATTTTCCCAGCCGGATATTGATCCCCGGTATATCAGCGGATTTTGGGAAGCTCATTGGATCACTCATCCTACGGCTTCTCCAACAGATTATGGCGTTTATCACTTCCGAAAGGAGATCGACATTGATAAAGTACCTGCAGAATTTGTGGTACATGTTTCCGGAGATAATCGCTATCGCCTCCTTATCAATGGCGTAGAGGTCGCTCTGGGACCGGCACGTGGCGATTTGGAGCACTGGCGTTTTGAAACGGTGGATATTGCGCCTAAATTAAAACCGGGAAAAAATATAATAGGTGCTACGGTTTGGAATTCCGGCTTACAGGGGCCGGCTGCCCAGATCTCCTTGCAGACGGCCTTTATTTTACAGGGAAATGGTGATACAGAACAAATCATCAATACCGACCGATCTTGGAAAGTACTTCAGGATATGGCCTATCTGCCAGAGCAAGAGAGCTATCAGGCGCTACATACTTATATCGTCGTCGGGCCAGGTGATAAAGTAGATGCCGCCAAATATCCCTGGGGATGGGAACAGCAAGGATATGATGATGAAGATTGGGAGCAAGTGAAAATGATGGCCGTCGGACAGACATACGGCTTAGGTACCGACGGTGATTGGCGCTTGGTGCCCAGGGATATTCCGCCAATGGATAAATATCCGGTCTCCCTCCAGTCTGTAAGAATAGTGGATGGCCTTACGGATGCGGATGCGTTAATTACAGGAGATCCCCTCGTGGTAGCTCCTCACCAGAAAGTGACCATTTTGCTGGATCAGGAACAACTAGTGACCGCATATCCCCGTTTGGAGACCACCGGAGGAAGGGGAGCAGAAATTAAAATATCCTATGCGGAAGCCTTATTTGATAAGCAAGGACAGAAAGGTAACCGGAATGAAGTGGACGGGAAATTTTTTAGAGGATATTCCGATTATTTTTACCCGGATGGAGGAGCATCAAGAATTTTCCGCCCTCTGTGGTTTAGAACCTGGCGTTACCTACAGCTAGAAATTACCACCGGTGCTGATGCCTTGAAAATTATTCATCTCGATGGTGAGTATACCGGGTATCCATTGGTGGAAAGTGCCTCTTTTCAAAGTGATCAGAAGTGGCTGGAGGATGTATGGGAAGTTGGTTGGAGAACAGCCCGACTTTGTGCCGGAGAGACTTATTTTGATTGCCCTTATTATGAGCAATTACAATATGTAGGAGATACCCGCATCCAGGCGCTTATTTCACTATATGTGGCAGGAGATGCCCGGTTGATGCGAAAAGCAATCAATGATTTCGAACAATCACGTATTTACGTTGGATTAACCCAGAGCCGTTACCCCTGTGGAAAATTGCAAATTATTCCACCGTATTCCTTGTTTTGGATTGCGATGATTTATGATTATTGGATGCATCAACCGGATTTCGATTATGTAAAAAGTCTATTACCGGGTATTCAGGCGGTGTTGAGATGGTATGAATCGGAATTAAATGCAGAGCATTTATTAAAGAGAACAAAGTGGTGGCAATATGTTGATTGGACGGATGAATGGTCCTGGGATCCTGTTATGCATCAGGGTGGTGTGCCAGAACAAGATGATCAGGGTAATAGTCTGGTATTAACGCTACACTACACATATGCGCTGCAATTAGCCGAAAAATTGCACCGGGCATTTAATGAAGACTATTATGCCGATCATTATGCAGACCAATTAAAAGAAATAAAATCTAGTCTTTTTACACTTGGGTGGGATGCACAGAAAGGTTTGTTCCGTGACCTGCCGAAAAAAGATATTTATTCACAGCATGCTAATATTCTTGCGATTCTTTGTGATGTATTGCCCGAAGGTGACCAGGGTGCATTGATGAAAAGAATTCTGGAAAATCCCGGGTTAATACAAGCAACATTTTATTTTAAATTTTATTTATTCCAGGCTTTAGTGAAAACGGGAATGGCAGATCAATATCTGGCTCAAATAAAACCGTGGAGGGATATGCTTAATCTTGGATTGACGACGTTTGCGGAGAAGCCGGATCCAACCCGCTCGGACTGTCATGCCTGGAGTGCCAGTCCCAACTATGATTTGCTGGCGACGGTGGCCGGAATTCGTCCATCTGCACCGGGATTTAGCAAAATTTCGGTTTCACCCAGCTTTGGGGAGCTGACTGAAATTGAAGCAAAGATGCCTCATCCCCAGGGTGAGATTTCGGTGTCCTTGCAAAGAGATGGTGACCATGTACATGGTTCGGTCTCTCTTCCGGCTTCGGTCAGTGGAGTGTTTTCCTGGAAAGGAGGGGAGATGATGTTAAAATCTGGAGTAAATCAAATTGACTTGTAGTATTTGCCTAAACTAGTAGACGAACCCATAAGTTATTGTAAGAAATTCTGAGATGAATTTTTGTGCAAGGCAAGGAGTAAAACGCAGTGATAGCCGGAGCTATAATGAGTATTTACGA
>JAGQWV010000615.1 GCA_020437045.1 Saprospiraceae bacterium
CTCCCAATAGACTGGCAGATGGCTTCAAAGGTATCTCCACATAAAAACTATCACCGGCTATCTCCAGCGTCTGGTTATAGGTCTCAAATCCGACATAACTTACTGATAACTCTTGCATTCCTGGCGGCACTTCCATTACAAACCGCCCCTGATTATCGGTGAAGGTTCCCTCCCCAGCACACTGTACAGTTGCCGCAACTAACCTATCTTTTCCGATAGCATCGGAAACGGTACCATGTAGTATGGTCACCTGGGCTTGTATAGTCAAGTTGAGCCCGTTTAGCAATGAGAAGACCAGCAATCCCTTAATCCATTCTGGAGAACGCATTTTGAAAATTTAGTTTCTAAATATAAGATCCTATCGTTATCTTCAAAGCACCTTAAATATATAATTATGAAACGTTTATTTACCTCTTTGATCGTATGTCTTACTATAACCACGATGTCGTGGTCGCAGGACACCCTATCCTGCAATCCAGACACCTCCTTTATCAATAGCGGTACTATTGTCGATCCTGCTCCCTACATCAATGACACCATTGGAGATGTCCTTCCTGATGCCTGCATCAACGAGCCCTATGATTTAACGATCTTCCTTCATCCGCCTGCCACATTCAGCACCTCTGGTCTCGAAGTCCCCGTGATTTGGTTCCGAATAGATTCAGTTCTCAATTTGCCGGAGGGAATCACCTACTCGTGCAGCACCGGCGATTGCATATTCCCGGCTGATTCGATCAGTTGCATGTTTTTATCAGGCACTCCCACCAGTGCTAATACCGAAGAAGTGTACGCTTTAGAAATTGCCCTAACCGTAAATGTCGGCTTGCAGTTTCCAGTGACTTTCCCCGATCCTACCCTGGCCCCAGGTACCTATGAGATCGTGGTCCATCCGGAAGGAGATCCAGCCTGTGGTACGGTGCCCGTCCTAGATGTTCAGGCAACTCCGGACTGGATTACCCTCTTTCCCAATCCGGCAGCAGAACAGCTTACTGTTGAAGTCAGAAACGGATTAACTCCTATTAAAAACATCCAGATTTGGGATCAATCCGGCTCGTTAATTAAAGAGGTGCCTACAGAGCAATGGACGGGTACCAGACAGATCAATCTGCAGGATTTACCCTCCGGATTTTACATCACGACGATTCGAACGGCAGATCAAATTTACCGGTCTAAATTCATCAAAAACTTAGCAGCGATATAGCGAAGATTATCGAATAATGATCTAATCAACAGTAAACATTTTTAACTCAATCCATTTAATCTGATCTGATTTAACTCTTGGGCAGAGAACAGTCCACATTCAAATAAACGAAGATATTCTTCTGATAACGAAGATCCGAAGATCAGGTAGTCATCGGTGTTCAGTGTGACCTTTACACCGTGATCAAAAAGTACCCGGCTGGGATGATTTTGATAGTGATCAATCACTCCCAATTTTAGATTACTGGTAGGACACATGTTCACGCTAATCTCATTTTCAGCTAAAAAGTGCATCAACATCACGGATCCTACAGCATTATTTCCATGTTGAATTTCATCAACTTCCAACAAATCTATAGTCTTGGATATCAAATCCGGGCTACAGAATTCGCCAATATGTACTTTCAGTTTCATTCCCTTCTCCCTGGCATATCTAAAGATGGGAATATAACGTCTGGGATCGTCATTCAATTCATCTCCATAGAGATCTATAGATGAAAAATAACCGGTATCAATATTGAAATAGGCAATTTCCTCGAGATCATTAGTTTTCAAACTCCTACCCAGACCCAACTCCGGTTGAAAATTCAGTGCTGGAAAGACCTGTTTTATCGTATTAGTAATAAAATCAATTAATTCATGAGGTGTATCAGGAAAATGATAGCTGAACCCATCATCAATACTGGCTTCTAGAAGTACTACTGTGTCAGTTTTACATTGTCTGATTGTACACTCCTTCGCTAATTTCGTCCCTATAGTGGTAGCAAAGATGGGATCCAAATGATCCAATATATATCTCTGAAAGTCCTCAAATTCACAGAATCGAGGAGGAGGTTTGGTGATTGAACGTTGTACCACATTCTGGAAGTAATTAAAATTACCACCCAGATCCATATGGCAATGACGATCACCTTTTGGTACAGTCTTCAGTTGGTCTAAATTGCCTGTCTCCAGACCCGTGACAAATTGAATGCTATCTACGTCCATGTAACTAAGATAGTTTTCTCATCCGTCTTCAGCTGGCATGCCTCATCAAACGATGATTCCACTACAGATAATACCCGAGATATCTTAGTTATGATTTACCACCAAATTCCGGAAAAGACTACTAACTTTCGACCGGATCGATCATTTCCAAGGACATCAGCTTTTTCTCCTGTACATTGATACTACCCCAACTTAAAAATCCACCGGAAGCACGGGCAACATGACGGGCAAAACTGATGAAACTTTCGTAGAGTGCAATGGCTGTTTCCCGGTCCTCAAGCTTGGGAAAGACGTTATTAAGTTTGCTTAATTCTGCTGATATCTCCCGGTTACGTTTATCCGCATCTCCGGCATATTGATCGATATAGGCATCCAGACGATTCTGAAAATCCTGACCAACTTCGAGATAAAAGTCTTTTAGTCCATCGGGAAGAGAATAACTACGAATGTTAGTCACCTTCTCTGCCCATTCCTTCTCTTTGCGATCGATATTTCCATCAGCTCCGGCGATCAAGACGGTAATGAGTGACACCGCATTTTTCAATTGCTCAAATTGAGATTCGGAAATTCCTTTAAACTGTTCAATCATGGCGTAGGTTATATTAGATGTACAAAAATATTAAAAGTAATAAGTTGAGCAACTGCATAAGTTATGATGCTGATTATTTATGAAATCCAATATCAACTGACAGAATCAGCCCTCCCCTAAAATAGAGTCAGGATCACCTTCGTTTGACATTAAATACAAATCTTTACTTTTGCGGCCATGAATCGATTGATGTGGATAGTAACCCTGATCATCGCGATGCAGGCGTGTAAAACAGAACCGGTTGAACAACCGGCTGAAATTAGCTCAGAAAGTCTGGAGAGTGATACGACCTATCTGGAGGTCACGGTCAATAATCTGCGCATGCGCTCGGAGCCAACCCTCACATCTAATACCCTGGTGATGCTCCCGGAAGGGGCTAAAGTACAATACTGGGATGAACATTCGGACTCTAAAAGTCAAATCACCTTGCGAGGTGAACCCATCAGTGAGTATTGGTTTAAGGTGAAATATGGGAAACAGTCCGGTTGGGTTTTTGGTGGTGCCCTTCGCACCGTTGAGAAGAAAGAGGCTTTTGACTACCTGATTGTCCCGGGGCAGCGAGTCGGACCGATCCAGGCCGGAGATTCCGAGCAAAATATCATCAATCGTCTGGGAGGTGAAGTGGTGGAGCGTGGTGAATTTGCTATTGGTGAAGGTGAATCAGTGACCGTGACCTATGTATTTCCCTCCACCGAAAATGAACTTATCTTATTCTGGGATCAGGAAGATTTCACCAATCTTCGGGAAGTAAGAATTCGTAAGAAAGCCGCGAAATGGAAATTTACCAATGGCATTGGTATCGGAAGTAGTCTCAAGGAGGTCCAAGCAGCCAACGGAGGCCCTTTTCAACTCAGTGGATTTGAATGGGATTATGCCGGCACCACCACCAATTGGCTTGGGGGATCATTTACCAATAAAGTTAATCTGATTTTTGAACCACCGGCTAAGATTCACAAAACACTGATCGGTGATCAAAACATTGCCTCCGACAATCCGCGCATGATTAAAGCTAATCCCCAGGTCATGGTCATGAGAGTTCTTTTTTAGACTGCACATTCAAGTGCGTTTACAAGACCGAAATCTCCGCAGTTTTTAGCCTTCTGTCCAAATCAGGGTCTGATTTTAACCGCGAATATCCGGGAATATGCATTAGGC
>JAGQWV010000616.1 GCA_020437045.1 Saprospiraceae bacterium
TTTAAATATCTTTTTGCGATCTCCTTCGTTGCAAAGTCTCGCTGTAGCTACGGCTACATCTGCGTTTTGCGCCTCGGACCTCATCAAAAATCTTATTAAAATAATTCAACATAACCCATGCGAACATCTACTAGCTTATCCCTGGGATTATGATTTTGCCTAAGCTTTGTACTGGTCCACCCCACTTTAAGCTCTAATTTGTGCAGAGACCTGGAGGGATCAACAAATTAAAATGATTTGCAGAGAGGTTTTAATTTAAGGACAGAATCCAGACCAATCTGCTCCAGATAGTTTTGTACCTTACCTCTGCCCGGTCGTTTCTCCGGGAAAATGAAAACCAAATACACGAAATTTCAACGATGGATATATTCCTTACGACCATGCAAATCATTGCCCTAACCATAGCGGGCATGTGTCATGCTTTATTGGGCAGTGTGAAAGTACCTCTGGCAGAAAAACTTAAAATCAATGAAGATAAAGTTGGACGACTGTTGAGTACATTTGGATTTACTACCATTCCCATGGCTTTTGCTGCCGGTATTTTTGCGGATACTTTTGGTCGTAAATTGGTGATATCTGCCGCTTTTATATTATTAATAAGTAGCATCATGGTGTTGTCGAACACCAGAAAATATTCATCAGCATTAATTACAGTACTTTTATTAGGCATTGGTTGGTCAGCATTAGTAAACGTGCTCAACGTATTGCAAGGCAATGCATTTCTACCTTTATTCAGGGAAGGAGCACCACTTTCGTCCGCAATGAATTTTGGCGATTTTATTTATGGCATGGGGGCCTTTCTCATGCCTATTGCCATGGCATTCATGTTACGGAGATTTGAATTTAAAAACACATTTATTGCTTTTGCATTATTAGTTGCGTTGCCTTTGATTTTTGTTTTTTTAATTGATTGGCAACCCTTGGCCATCACTCCGGCTGAACATCTGGGATTAGGAATCGGAACCTTATTGGCAGATCATCATGTGCTTATGTTATGTCTCGCATTTTTCTTTTATGTTGGTATCGAAGTATGTACAGCCATGTGGGCCACAACCCTCATGATGAGTCGCGGTCTATCTTTGCCGAAAGCTACCACCTATCTGTCGGTTTTCTGGCTCACCTTTACCGCCTCCCGATTGATTGCTGCTTTTGCGCTGCCACATGGAAAAGATTTATTCATCCTCACCTTACTAGCCTGTGGTTGTATTATTTGTACGATTGTTCTGGCAACCTCCAAATCTTCAAAAGCCACCATAGCAACGATCGTAGCCATCGCCCTGGTAGCGGGTCCGATATTTCCCATCTTGATCGCTCAGTTGCTTGGATACGTAAATACCGAACTTGGACCTGAATTAGGAGGTCGTTCGGTTGGCTTATTTTTTTCCATTGGTGGTTTTGGCTGGGCTTTAGCTCCCCTGTTAATGGGTAAAGTTGCCGAAAGAGTATCGGTTCAAAAGGCATTCTATGTGCTTTCCATATCAGCCACCTGCCTGCTAATCTTAGTACTGCTGGTGGGATAACTATTATGGCATTTTTTACCGATTTCGCCACTCCAAGTACTTAACACAAATTGATTTTTTAGCAATATAAACTCCTGAGTTTAACGGCAATATAAATTAAGCCCAGAATTCATCTGATTAAAATTGATCAGCAAGGATGTCATCTTTCAGAAACAAAAAGACTTCCCACCGTTTTATATTTAATTGCCAGATTCACTCGCGGTCACGAAGGAAATCATCCGTAAAATGCTTAATTGATTTAGGCTGATCAAAATAATGCTGATTAAATTGTCCGGACTCTCCTTTGGGAATGGAAAGTGACTTCCATTCTCCATCTCTCAACATCTTACCAATAAAAACCATTTGACCTACATGATAGGCATAGTGAGCCAGTTGTCGGAGAATTGCCTCAAGGGCTGTATGGCCTACATTCCGGATGTAAACGATGGTGCCAAGATCACTTTCTTCCATCGCATCTAATTGATCAAATAAACATTTCCACCCCGTATTCCACCGCTTCAGGAGCTCATCCCTGGTTACGGGTCCAGATGCAAATTCTGCGTCTCTGTTTCGCCAGGTTTTTTCCCCATCCTCATTGAGAAATCCAGTAAATCGGGAAAGCATATTGCCAGATAGATGATTTATCAGAATGGCCAGACTATTTGATTCATCATTATATTGCCAAATTAATTCCTCCTCTTTCATTTCACCAAGCGTCTGATCTCCCAATTTCTTATAATAATGAAACTGTTTAATTAACCCTGGTAAAACATTTTGATCAATCATATTTATTGTGCCTACTTTATGCATCATAACAACGTATGTCTGTTCTGTGTTGCTAAACGTGTTTCGTAAGTTCTCAAAAAGTTAAAAGAGCGGCTCAAAACTCTGGACTCTGGGAATTATCCAGGATATTTGTTAAAATTGAAACCATCAAGTGAAGTGCTATGCAGCGTGTATTTTTTCTTCTAGTATTTTTAATCACCATCATTTACCTCAAGGCAGAAGACGGATATCGCCTATGGTTAAGATATGAACTTGTCGAAAATGAAGCATTGCTTGAGAAATACCGGAGCATTATCGGATCGATAGTTATTGTTGATGAGAATGCCACCATGGATGCCATACGGCATGAATTGGATATTGGTTTAAGTGGTCCATTAGGAAAAAAAATCTTAGAAGGTACCCTGAACGATGATCACCTTCTCCTAATCGGCACCTATGGTCCGAATACCATACTTTCGGAAAGACTTACACCCAATGAAACTGAAGATCTTGGAGATGAGGGCTTCTCCATCCTGACGAAGGAAATTGATGGAAAAAGCCTGATTATTATAACGGGACAACACGATGTGGGAGTGCTGTATGGAGTATTCCATTTCTTAAAGTTATTACAAACCCAACAACCGATCAACAATCTTAACATAAAGATCACACCCAAGATCGATATCCGGGTACTTAATCATTGGGACAACCTGGATCGAACGGTAGAACGTGGCTATGCGGGATTTTCCCTGTGGAACTGGCATCAACTTCCCGAATATATTGACGAACGGTATATCGATTATGCCCGCGCTAATGCTTCAATTGGAATCAATGGTTCTGTACTAACCAATGTCAATGCCAGTGCGCTGGTTTTACGTCCTGACTATCTGCTAAAGGTCAAAGCTTTGGCAGATGTATTTCGTCCTTATGGAATTAAAGTATATCTGACAGCAAGATTCAGTGCCCCCATTGAATTAGGAAATTTAAAGACTGCTGATCCACTTGATGAGGAAGTTCAACATTGGTGGAATGAAAAATGCAAGGAGATTTACGAGCTAATACCTGATTTTGGTGGGTTCGTAGTAAAAGCGAATTCAGAAGGTCAGCCGGGTCCACAAAATTACCAACGTAATCATGCTGATGGGGCTAACATGTTGGCCAATGCCGTCGGGCCCTACGGTGGTATCATTATGTGGCGTGCATTTGTATATAGTGATGCCAACCTGGAAGATCGTCATAAGCATGCGTATGACGAGTTTATACCACTTGATGGTAAGTTTGAAAATAATGTCTTGTTACAGGTAAAGAATGGCGCGATTGACTTTCAACCGCGTGAGCCATTTCATCCTTTATTCGGGGCCTTGCACAAGACGCAAATCATGATGGAATTTCAGATTACTCAGGAGTATCTAGGCCAGGGTACACACCTGGTTTATCTGGGATCCATGTAT
>JAGQWV010000617.1 GCA_020437045.1 Saprospiraceae bacterium
TTGCTACAGATCTTTATGAGAGGAATAAACGTCTCTGGGAAGATAAAATCGGTACTGAAGTGCAACTCCTTACGGCAAAAAATAATGTAGACGCCCTGAAAAATCAAATTGCCATTCAGGAAGAGCAATTGAACACCTACCTGGTATATGCGGATCAAAGTGGAATCGCCGAAATAGTCAATATCAAACCAGGAGAATTATTTACCGGAGTAAGCGCACTCGGACCACAGATACAGATTATCAATAATCAGGATCTCTCGGTTCACGTGGATATACCACAAAACTACACGCTGGAGGTGAAACCCGGGGCAGAGGTTTTGGTGCAGATTGGTGCCATAGGAAAATCTTTCCGTACTAAGATTCAACGACTGAGCCAATCGGTAAATCCTTCATCGAGTGGATTTACAGCTATTTGTGATATTCCCTCTGCTTCCGGTCTTAAACCTAATATGGCTGCTTCGGTAAAGATTTTGAGCCACACCAATCCCCAGGCAATTGTCATACCGGTCAATATTGTACAATCAGATGAGGAAGGCAAATATGTGTACCTGATGCAGGAAGATCAAGATGCCAAAAAGGCAAAAAAGGTCAATATTACGGTGGGAGACCTTTATGGTGACCAGATTGAAGTGCTCGAAGGTTTACATCCGGGTGACAAATTAGTAACTAAAGGTTATCAGGATCTATACGAAGGTCAGATCATCAGTAATATCTAGTAGAGAAGAATAATATGCATTTTTTCTTTTGATGAAAATAGGCATTAAGTCAAATAGCCACATGAACTCAAACGGTTAATCAGGATGGTAAAGAAAGTCGAAAAAAGAAAAGAAGTTTTCAAAGATTTTAAGCCTACCAGTTGGGCGGTTGATAATCGAACGGCCATGTATATCGTCACGATTATAATTGCCTTATTTGGATTCTACACGTTCACCAGTTTACCAAAGGAGCAGTTTCCCGACATCGTCGTACCCACTATATCCGTCTCTACCGTCTATATTGGCAATTCTCCAAAAGACATTGAAAACCTGGTAACGAGACCTATTGAAAAACAAATCAAAGGGATTACCGGGGTAAAAGTGAATAAGATTAATTCTATTTCACAGACTGATTATAGCATCATCATTGTTGAATTTGATACCGATGTAACTCCCGAAGTTGCCAAACAAAAGGTTAAGGATGCTGTAGACAAAGCCAAGCCGGATCTACCCACGAACCTAACCAGCCAACCGGATGTCATTGAGTTTTCTCTGAGTGATATACCTATCATGTTTGTCAACCTGAGTGGTGATTATGATGGGCTTAAATTGAAGCGGTATGCCGAGAAACTGCAAAATAAGATAGAATCACTTTCGGAGGTAAATAAGGCCGATATTGTCGGTGCTCCTGAACGGGAAATTCAGGTTAATGTCAATCCGGTGGCTATGGAAAAAGCTAAGCTCAGCTTTAATGACATCGCCGCCGCTAGCGCCAATGAAAATATGGACATTAGCGGGGGTCTGTTGGAAGTGGGAGACATGAACCGGGCCCTTCGGATAAAAGGCCAGTTAGTGAGTAGCCTTCAGATTGCCGACCTGGTGGTCAAAACACCGACAGGAGGTTCCATGCGATTGCGGGATGTGGCAGAGGTAAAAGACACCATTAAAGAAAGAGAAAGTTATGCCCGTTTAAATGGGCAAAATGTAATTACACTCAACATTGTCAAAAGACCCGGCGAAAACCTGATTAACTGTGCCGAAAAAGTCAAAACCATTGTCGATGAAATGATGGTTTCCGAACTGCCCAAAGATCTCAAAGTGGTCGTCACCGGAGATCAGAGCCGACAGGCAGAAACTTCTTTTAATGAACTGGTCAATACCATTATTATCGGCTTCTTTTTGGTACTGACGGTACTGATGTTTTTTATGGGCATCACCAATGCTTTCTTTGTCGCTTTGAGTGTACCGTTAAGTGTTTTTGTAGCCTTTATATTCTTGCCCGCAGCTGACCTCATCGTGGGTAGTAATGTAACATTAAATTTCATTGTGCTTTTTGCCCTGCTCTTTGGTTTGGGAATTATTGTCGATGATGCAATTGTGGTTATTGAAAATACCCACCGGATTTTTAATAATGGACAAGTTCCTATTTTAAAAGCAACCAAAATGGCTGCGGGAGAAGTTTTTATTCCAGTATTGGCTGGGACCGCCACGGTGGTTGCACCTTTTTTCCCACTACTATTCTGGAAGGGTATCGTCGGCAAATTTATGATCTACCTACCCACCATTTTAATATTTACCCTATTAGCGTCTTTAATAGTAGCCTTTGTCTTCAACCCTGTTTTTGCCGCCAGTTTTATGAAGCCGGATGGAAAATCAGATAAAAGCCGGTTTAGCATATTTAGGGAATGGTGGTTGTGGCTCTTGGTGATCGGAGGAATTATTGGTCGAATAGTGGGAATGAAAGCGCTTGGCAGTGCACTCCTGATTTTGGCATTGGCATCCATCGTAAATCGTTTGATCCTGAATGATATCATCTTCAGATTCCAATCATCAATTCTTCCGAAAATGATGAATGGCTATGAAAAATTATTGAATTGGCTTCTGAAAGGAAAACGTCCACCATGGGCTTTTTTCTCGGTGTTCATTTTATTTTTTATAGCACTATATGCCCTTATTCTGCGGAAGCCTGATCTGCCTTTTTTTCCAAGCGGACAACCAAACTTTATCTACGTATATCTGAAGATGCCTATTGGTACCAGAGCCGAAGAAACGGACAGAGTCTTAAAACAACTGGAAGTAAGAACCTATGAAGCCCTTTCCAGTTTGCATCCCGGTGAGCCTGGTTCTATTGTGGAAAGTATTATTTCAAACGTGGCGATAAATGCCAATAATCCGATGGACAATAACCGGAGTGTGCAAACCAATCTGGGTCGCATACAGGTTTCCTTTGTTGAATTTGCCCAACGGCCATATCAACCCACCCTTCCCTATTTAGATAGTGTCCGGGCAGTGGTTAAAGGTATACCGGGTACGCAAGTAACGGTAGAACAGGAAGCCAGCGGTCCACCTACCGAACCTCCCGTTAATATTGAGATTGCAGGTGATGATTTCGAAGCCATTACCAAAGTGGCTAAGGACCTGCACAATTACCTGGATGTGAGCCGGGTAGAAGGAGTCGAAAATCTCAATATCGACGTAGATCTAAATAATCCGGAGGTGAGTATTGTCGTCGATAAGAAGCGGGCAGCCATCGAAGGTATCAGTACTGCGCAGGTCGGTAATGCCATTCGAACAGCATTATTTGGTAGCGAGGTGAGCAAATTAAAAGATGGTGAAGATGAATACAAAATTCAGGTACGATATAATGAAGATCATCGGAATGACCTGCAGAGCCTTTTAAATATGCGCATCACTTTCCGCGACTTTAATACTGGCCAAATTAAGCAAGTACCTATCAGTGCTGTTGCTTCCTATGATTTTAGCAGCACCCCGGGAATGATCAAAAGAAAAGATTTAAAGAGGACGATTCAGCTACAATCCAGTGTAACGGACCTTACAGCCGTTCCGAAAATAAATCAAAAATTAGCCGAAAAAATTCAGGCTTTTCAAACTTCATACAGGATGCCCGAGGGAGTGACCATTGTGCAGACCGGTGAGAGTGAACAACAGAAGGAAACCAATGCATTTTTAGGAAGAGCATTGCTTATTGCGATGGGACTTATATTCCTGATTTTAGTATTGCAATTTAATTCACTGAGTAAACCCTTTATTGTTCTGACGGAGATTTTCTTTTCGGTAATCGGCGTCTTCCTGGGTTATGCGATCACCGGCATGTCTATGCCGACCATCATGGTGCTCGTTGGCGTTATCGGATTGGCGGGTATTGTAATTAAGAATGGAATTTTATTAATAGAATTCACCGATGAATTGCGCAGCCGCGGATATAAAACTCGAGAGGCTGCTATTGAAGCCGGAAAAGTCAGAATTATTCCCGTTCTGCTGACAGCGGTAGCTACCATTTTGGGCTTAATACCCTTGGCTATCGGTTTTAATATAAATTTCCTCACCTTGCTCACCGATTTCGATCCACAGATCTGGATCGGAGGTGACAGCGTCGTTTTTTGGGGACCACTGGCATGGACGATTATTTTCGGATTGATTTTCTCTTTCTTTCTCACGCTGCTGATGATACCCTCTATGTACATTATGTCTGAGCGCCTTCGTCGTCCAATGGAAAAATTTTATGGGACAAAATTTATTGCACTATTAGGTTTCCTGGGACCTCTATTTTTCTTTTTTGCAGGGGTAATGTACTTCGTACGATGGATCACTGGTCGCAAAGTTTGGAACGGCACTTATAAAACAGTTTAGTTAGAAAGTCATTTTTTGTAATCCGCCAGAGGGAGATGAGTTTAAATATCTAATCAATGGCTGGTTCAGTGTGATCGAGATGTGACTTTATCTAAAATACACGTCTTTAGATGTATTCAACCCGCGGCGAAGGAATATTAAATTTCAATGGCAAATATGATGCAATCTATGCACTGACTTATTTCATCCTTTCCTTACAAATACGAAAATGAAAAATCTAGGTTTAATAGTGATTTTATTGTTCTTCACTACTGCCGGTGCAAGAGCTCAAGTGGATACGACAAAGTCTGATGATCTTCTGAATGAACTGCTTAGTTCGCAAGATGCAGAACCTCAGTTATTACCGGAAAAGTTCTTATTTACTCAGAAATTACTTTGGGGCAACAAGGGGTTGATGCGGAATTTTGACAGATTTAAGCTCTCTGCAGAAGAAAGGGCTAACGAAATGAAGATCAGACGTACCATGCTAACTACCCATCAGATATTGGGTTTTGCAACTTTGGGAGGTATGGTGGCTCAAGGTATCGTGGGCTCAAAGCTCTATAATGGTGATTCTGGCATACGTGATACTCATGCTGCCATCGGTGCAGCGGTCAATATTGGCTATTTTACTACTGCCGGTTTGTCACTGTTCGCACCACCCAAGATGGTGGATGAACGCAAAGGATATAGTAGTATTAAATTACACCGGGCTCTAGCTATCGTGCATTTAACTAGTATGATTACGACCAATATTCTTGCTGCACAATTGGAAAGTAATTCCAAATTAAAGCCATACCACCGGGCTGCGGCATTCACAGCTTTCGGATCCTACGCAGCTGCGGTGATTGCCATTAAATTCTAAAAATTCACTTTCATGAAAAAATTATTTAAAGCCATCCTCATTGGCTCGTTGTTCATGGTAACTACCTCTCTTACCATCCAAGCCCAATCCAAAGTTTTTGGTGATAAAGACCATTCATCAATTGCATATACCATGCATCATCCTCTTCATACCTGGACGGGTACAAGCAAAGAGGTGACCTCCATTATTGTTTGGAATGCAAAGGAAAATGAAATCAACCAAGTAGCTGTAACCGTTAAGATGTCAACTTTCGACAGTCAAAATGCCAACCGCGATTCCCATGCTATGGAGGTAGCGGAAGCATTAAAGTTTCCCACCATTAGTTTCGTGAGCACCGAGATAAAGCCAGAAGGTGATTCCTTAAGTGTTTCCGGCAAGCTAAATTTTCATGGGATAGATCGTACCATCAGTTTTAAAGCAGCAAAAAATGGATCCGGGAACAACCTGGTCGTAATGGGATCTTTTAAAATAAAATTAACTGATTTTGACATCACCCCCCCTTCTCTCATGGCTATATCGACGGATGATGAAATGCTGATTGAATTTCATATGGAATATCCCATTTCGTCTACCTAGTGGACTATAATTTTAGATGAGTAGCTGACTAAAATATCATTGATTAATCATGTCATACTCATATTATAAATGGATGGGATTAATTTCAATTGCACTATTTTTTCTTAATGAAATCGTGTTTGATTGGTGGCTTTCTGGAAAATTTCCAGATTATAATTGGCAGCAGCAGTCTATTTCATATCTAGGACAACGTGGTAGCCCATTACTAACATACGTTGAGATTTGGGGTGTGTTATTCACCTTATTGCTGACCATTTTTATTTGTTCCGTTTTTTATGAATACAAAGATATTCCCCATTCTAAAGTAGCTGCAATCTTACTACTGATTTATGCATGGGGAGAAGGGATCGGTTCCGCTTTCTTTC
>JAGQWV010000618.1 GCA_020437045.1 Saprospiraceae bacterium
TCCGATATGCGTGGTGGTGCCAATGGTGCCCGTATCCGGTTGGCACCTCAAAAAGATTGGGAGGTTAATAATCCAGCTCAATTAGCAAAGGTATTGCAAGTACTGTCGGGCATTCAATCTGCCTTTAATAGTACTCATTCGGATGGTAAAGCTGTTTCTCTTGCTGACTTGATTGTTCTGGGTGGTTCAGCAGCTATTGAAAAGGCAGCAAAAGACGGTGGTCATAGTGTGAAAGTCCCTTTTACTCCGGGTCGTATGGATACTAGTCAGGAACAAACTGATGTGGAATCTTTCGAATATCTGGAGCCCGTAGCCGATGGATTCCGTAATTATATGATGAAAGATTGCCCCGTCAAGGCCGAAGCCCTATTGGTTGATAAGTCCCAATTATTGACTTTGACCGCACCGGAAATGACCGTTTTAGTAGGTGGGATGCGAGCACTCAATGCCAATTATAATGGCTCTAAAGATGGTATTTTGACGGATAAACCGGGGGCACTGACAAATGATTTCTTCGTCAATTTGCTGGATATGCATACCGTTTGGAAATCAACTTCCGATGCTCAGACCGTTTTTGAAGGCCGTGATCGAAGTACTGGTGCTTTAAAATGGACAGGTACAAGAGCTGATCTTGTCTTCGGATCAAATGCTGAATTACGCGCAATTGCCGAAGTTTACGCTAGCGCCGATGCAGGAGTAAAATTCGTGCGGGACTTTGTCGCAGCCTGGGTGAAGGTGATGAATCTCGATCGATTTTAATCTGATATAATACAGCTATTTATTATTAGGAATAGAAGGTGATCTCTTTTGGGGTCACCTTTTTTTTTAATTTTTCCCTGTTGTTTAGCCATGAGATTGTTGGATTCTTCTCCGTTTTCGAAGTGTTCCTGTCTTTCCACCTGCATAAAAATGTGAGTTATATTATTGGAAATTCTCTTGCAGTAGTTTTTTAATGAGCACAATTTGTCCTAAATGATAGTAAGTATGTTCAATAATGACATGGACATTTCGGAGATAATTTCCATAGGTTTCTTTTACAAACGTTTGCTCTAAATCGCTTTGGGACATGCTCTCTACATGTCTAGCAAATTCTTCGGCTTCTTTCCACATCTGATCCAGAAATTCCATCCACTCGTCTTCCGTTGCAATCGGAGGGAGGTCAAAACTAAATTGGTCACGAATAGTCAGTTCATTTTTTTGTAGGTATTCTTTTACACCAACAACATAATAATTGAGATGATATGCCAACGCGGCAATCGAGTTTAAGGATCCTATTTTTGTCATTGCTTGCTTATGGGAGATCCCCATCAATTCCGCTCTGAGATTGGTATTTACCACCCATTTTCCATCGAGGTATACTTCCCTGAATTGACTGGCAAGTTGTCTGGCAAATTCCATTTTAGTTTTTTTTAATTTCCACGTTCTTCTAATTCAATATTTAGATATTGCACTTTTGGATCTTTTTCAGGAGTCAGGGTAAAAAATATATGTATGATTCCATGGGTAGCTTTTATGTCAAAAGTTCCCCGCAATTGATTGACAGCTTCGATTTTCTGCACTTCTTCCATCGCTCCTGCATTGGCCATCATTTCTTTTATTTCTGACAATCGTTTTTCTCTGGATTTATCCAAATAGAAATTTTCCGCCAAAATATTTTTTTCCAGATTGGGATCCCAATGCTGAATTAATTCCACAATTTCTTTTTGGCGTTTTTCCAAGATCCGGGAAGGTGGTAAAATCCGTTTTTGAGGGTCAACTGTTTCAAACAGTAATTTTTGAATCTCATCCAGTGGCCAGGGAGAGGTGTAGGTCAAATTGCAAAAAGCCATCAATCCTATACCGTATTCCGGATAAAACACATAATTGCTTCCGAAGCCGGGCAATGCTCCACCATGGGAAACTCGTTTATAACCCCGGCAATTGGTAGATATCCCCAAACCAAATCCATATCCGGAAATGACGGCACAGGTGTCGTCATTCCAATCGGTGCTTTTTGCATATAGGCGACTAAATTGGGGTGTTTGCATTTCCCGTAACGAACTCCTTTTTACCGGGCCATTATCTGCTGCGTTTCTGGGTGGCCAGGCGGATAGATGGAAGCTCACATACTTGCTGAAGTCTTCGATAGAGGTTATTAATCCACCCATCGCTCCAAAGGAACCATCATGCAACATGGGTTCTAATTTCCATTGGTCGTCTTCCCAGCGATATCCCAGCGCCAATTGATTTTTAGGTATTTCACTATACTCCCAATAAGTGTTGGTCATGCCTAGGGGAAGGAGGAT
>JAGQWV010000619.1 GCA_020437045.1 Saprospiraceae bacterium
ATTAATGCAGTTAAGTTAGAGCGTTTCTATTGTTATAAAATCGATTCATTCAAAATTGAGAGCGGGCGATCCTTTCTGGCCACCTTATACATAAAATCGGTAGCGGCAAGATCTACATGGTCCGGCTTACGAATAGTCCTTTCTTCTCTTAACTTAACGATTAGCGGGTAGGGATTCTCCTATGGTGCTTGTCGAGTTTAAGATAAAATAAAAACAACCAGAGGAAAGCAATCCATCTGGTTGTTTTTTGACCTAAATTATAATGCAAAGAGATTCTTATGATGGAGAATCCGTCATTTTATCAAAGGCGACGCCACATCTTTATCCCAAAATCCGGCTTTCCGCCGCCTTCAGGATAGCGTCCAGCATTTGTGCATAACTTACACCATCGAAACCAGCCATTTTGGCAAGGTGCCCATCCCAGCACCATCCGGGATTGGGATTTACTTCGAGCAATTTTGGATTTCCGTTGCCATCCAATCGCCAATCAAACCGGCAATAATCCCTGCATCCCAAGCGCTCAAACATTTTCAGGCTATCACTGATCATCGCCTGGGAAGTTTCCGTCGGCAATTCAGCCCGAATCGATCGGAGACTCTTGAAATAAGGGGAATCAGCGAGCCATTTAGCTTCATAGCCACATATGTGTGGTAGCCCTTCGGGTAGTTGACTAAAGTCCTCTTCAATAAGTGGATAAACGGTCATATTGCTAAGGGCATTACCCACCACACCGATGGAGATTTCTGCACCGGTCAGGAATTGCTCGACCAGAATAGGTTTGTCGTAGCCAAATTGCGATCTGATCCGTACGATGGCGTTGTCCAGTTGCTCAATATTATATGCCACGTTACGTTGGGTAATACCGAAGCTGCTGTCGCCAAAGTTTGGTTTTGCGATTACTGGGAAGGGTAAGTTAATTTCATATAAACTATCCTCGGGTTTGATCAAAAATGCATCTGCAACCGGTACCCCCATTTCTGCTCCTACACCTCGGATCAGTGATTTGTCGTAGCAATATGCCAGGCACTGAGGATTCGATCCGGTGTAGGGTATCTTAAGCATTTCCAATAGAGCAGGTACATGTAGCTCTTTGAGGGCATCATTATTAAATCCTTCATCACAAAGGTTGAAGGCAAAATCTACTTTTCCCTGCAATTTGGTTAAGTCAGAGATTAGGGTATTGTGATTATTGAGAAAGGTAAATTTAAATTCACCCAATTCACTTAATGCGAATTTCAAACGATTGATGGTTTCCAGGTCATCATCATCAAATACTCCGTCCGGTTTGATGATATCTTTTTGGGTAGGGTCACCCATCAGAACGACGATATTTTTAACGTCTTTCTTTACTTTTTTGGGAGTCCATTCTTTAATAACATCAGTAGTCAGGATGATTCGTCTTTCCATCATTCCCAGATCCTGATTTCGTTTGGTCTCACTCTCGATTTCGCCGTGAAAGACAGGATTGGAGAATCCGGCATCTTTCAACAAGGCTTCAATCTCCTCTTTGCGATATAATCTTTCGGCGTAAAACTGATCAACAATTACTCCCTTTTCGATGTTTGTCACCACCTCACGCGAAATTAATCTTTGTTGATCAGAAGCGAGGGAACGCTCCCGGCATACAAAATGCTTTTTATCGATCCATTCCCAGCTG
>JAGQWV010000620.1 GCA_020437045.1 Saprospiraceae bacterium
CGCGAAGGAAGAAAATTAAAAAAATCGATACCTAACGTAAAATACCCAAAGATCACAGATAGTCCTCCCAGTGTAAACGCCACGGGAAACCCTGCTAAGATCAGTATGAAAATGAGTAGAAAAAGGATTAGTGCTAATGCTTCCATAAATTAATCATCCGTAGCTTCAGGAAAAACAGTCGACCGTTTACCAAGTATTACAAGTAAACTTCTGATACCAAGTCCAACCGCTTCCAAAATCAGTAGAATAAAGGCAACTACTACCATATATTTGACAATCCACAAGGCTGGAAGTCCACCCGGATCTGGTGAGGTTTCCCGGATCTTATATGAATTGTGTGCATATCTGGATGCTGCTCGAATTACCACCAGACACCAGGGGATTAAAAAAAGAAATACACCAACTAGATTGACCCAGGCTTTCTTTACTTCGGAAAACTTTGCATAAAAAAGATCAACTCGTACATGTGCATCTTTATTTAAAGTGTAAGCAGCACCGATCAGGAATACCAAAGCAAACATGTGGGCTTCGAGTTCGATTACCCATACATGTGAGATTTTCAGAAAATAACGCATAAAAACATCTACACACATGATCACGACCAGTGCAGAAGTGAACCATGACGCAAAAATCCCCGTCAGGACGGAAGTCTTAGTGATAATCCTTTGAATCTTGTCAAGCATTATAATTGCGGAATACCTTCAAAAGATAAGAAAAAAAAGGCTCTCCATTATTTAATAGAGGTTAGCCCACAAAAAAAGGGTCAGCATTCATGCCAACCCTTTTATTTCATTAACTAAGCCGTTCAGCTCTTATTGGAAATATGATTTTTCAATCGTTTCACCGGATTCGACCTTTTCTAAACGCATTTTAAATTCGTTGCTAGTATCGAAGTCATTATTACGAGCAAATATCTCTTTCAAGGCAATCAAGGTGTTTCGATCGTTAGGGTCAAGTTTCTCCACCTTTTTAAAGTATGGCAGGGCTTCAGAAAATAGCGACTCCACTTCAGCCTTTTTCATGTTATATTTCTCAGTACCTTCCTTAGAATAATCACTTGCCAGTGCATTCATTTCTTCCGTTACAATGGCGGCTTTGTTGTAATACAAAGCACCTACGCTATAAATAGCATCGGTATAGTCAGGCTTTATCTTAATAGCGTCTTCATAATATTTTTTCGAAAGATTAAAATACTTATCAGCTTCTTCCGTCTTACCTTCCTTGTAGTTGGTCTGATAAAGTTTATCATAGACATTTCCCAGTGTGGAATACAGCGATGGATTTTCCGGCTCTTTCTCAATGGCAAATTTCAACTTTTCTTCCAGAATTTCGATCTTCTCCAACTTCAGGTAGTGATTAATTTCACTAAAAAGTAGGCCCAGATCATCCGGATATTTTTCTCTTCCCTTTGTTAATACATCTTCGGCTGCATCTACATCATCATCTATCGTCAGTTTGTACATAGCATCATATACGGCAGGCTTATCGTACTGCTTGTCATACAATTTTTGGATAAATGGTTTAGCTGTCGCATTTTGTCCGGCGCTCATTGCGGCCAGACCCGTGATATAAAGTTGGTTATCATATTCTTCTTCGGCATCTAATGGACTTGCCGCTCCATTTTCTTTAAGGAGATCATGAATATCCAGAATGGAGCGAAAAGAATTAAAAGCCCCCATATAATCTCCTGCTTCATAAGCGTCGAGCCCGGCAGTACTAATTGAACCAATGATTTGGCTCAATCCATCTAAAGCATTTTTATTTCCGGCTTCGAGTTCCAGTGCTTTCTTGTAAGCTTGGAAGGCGACCATGCCCCCATTTGGCTCAATATTTTCCCAATCGGGATTTAGAACTTTTTGTGCTTGATTGAAGCTGCTAAAACCGTTATAAATATCACCCATTAGTACCCAAGTCTTAGGGTCTTCTTTGGTATCATCTTGCTTAACAACGTAATCAATCACTCGTCGAGCCTCTTTCAGGTCATCTCCGCCATTCGTCTGATTTAATTTAAATGTATTGAAAGCCCGGTTGGCTTTCTTAATTGCTTTTTTCCCAGTGAGGCCTGACAAATCATCCTGAGCAGAAATTACTCCTACTGCCAGCACCACTGTAAAAAACATAAAAATGAGTTTTCTCATGGTAGTCAAATTTGAATTTAGTAGCATTTATAAAAATTTATGATCCTTCTATAAGACAATTTCAATTAGGCAGACATCCTATATGAAAAGTTAAACAAAGTTAGCAAAATGTTAATTCAATAACGCTGGTGATTTTCAGATGACTATTCTTCTTCATCCGAATTCTCTGAGTCTCTTACAATCGTAAGGTCAGCTATCTGATCATCTCCACTCAAGTTAATGACCCGGACTCCCTGTGTTGCTCTACCCATCACCCGAATATCATCCAAAGCAATTCTAATCACTATGCCTTCCTTGCTGGTTATCATCAGTTGGTCACCGTCAAATACACTTTTTATGCCAACGAGATGCCCGGTTTTCTCGGTAATCTGCATCGTTTTAACACCTTTCCCTCCTCTATTGGTGATTCGATAATCTTCGAGTGCCGAGCGTTTACCCATGCCCTTATCGGAGAGTACAAGAATAGTGGATTCTTCGTTGGGATCAACGCATACCATTCCGATCAATAGATCCTGACCATCTTCGTCAAGAGACATTCCCCGCACCCCAGCTGCAGATCTACCCATTGGCCGTACTTTACTTTCCGGAAACCGGATAGCTCTTCCATTGCGATTTGCCATAATAATCTCATTACTACCATTGGTCAGCTTTGCTTCTATCAATTGATCCTCTTCCCGAATCGTGATCGCATTGATTCCGTTTACTCTCGGTCGTGAGAATGCTTCCACCGAAGTTTTCTTTATTAATCCATCCTTGGTCGCAAATACAATGAAGTTATTATTTAAAAATTCCTCATCGGTGAGGTCTTCAATGATAATGTAAGCCTTCACCTTATCCTCTTTAGGAAGTTGGATTATATTACGAATAACCCTTCCCGCTCCGGTTTTTGCCGCCTCGGGTATCTCATAGACTCTCAACCAGTGGCATCTACCCTGTTCGGTAAATAATAAGAGGTAATTGTGAGCACTGGCTACGAACATATGCTCTATAAAGTCCAGATCTCTTGTTTTACTACCCCTAGAACCTCTGCCTCCTCTACCTTGTACCCGGTATTCATCTACTTTTGTTCGCTTGATATATCCCAAATGAGAAATGGTAACAATTACCTCTTCATTTGGAATCATATCCTCGATACTGATTTCTCCTTCCGCGAAGGTGATTCGAGTTTTCCGTTCATCTCCATATTTCTCGCGGATTTCGGCCAACTCATCTTTTACTATGCCGCGTTGCATTTCCTCACTTGCCAGGATGGCTTTTAAGTGGGCTATGGTCTTCAGAATTTCATCGTATTCTTCCTTGATTTTATCTCTTTCCAGACCCACTAACTTCTGAAGCCGCATGTCAAGAATGGCTCTGGCTTGGATTTCCGTTAGTTCGAATTGACTCATCAATCCATCCCGGGCATCCTCAACAGTCTTGGAATTTCGAATCAGTTTTATCACCTCATCCAGATGATCAAGAGCGATTAGAAGGCCTTCCAGTATATGAGCACGCTCTTCTGCTTTTTGCAGATCATATTGGGTGCGCCGAACTATGACTTCTATTCTAAATTTGATGAATTCATGGATCAGCTCTTTGAGATTCAAGGTTCGGGGTCGACCATTAACCAGTGCAACATTATTTACTCCATATGAAGATTGTAGTGGGGTATACTTGTACAATTGACTTAGCACTACGCTGCTGATGGCGTCTCGCTTCAACTCAACGACAATACGGATTCCCGTGCGATTATCAGATTCATCTCGAATATCACTGATACCCGGAACTTTCCCGTCATTAACCAACTCTGCCATCTTCATGATGAGGTTGGATTTATTTACTTGATATGGAATTTCCGAAACAATGATTTGCTCCCGGCCACTATTCGTCACCTCAATATCAGCCTGTCCTCTTACAACAACCCGTCCACGTCCGGTCCGGTATGCCTCATGGACACCTTCTAAACCATAAATAATGCCTCCGGTGGGCATATCAGGTGCCTTTATATATTGAAATAATTCCTCAAAAGTAATATCGGGATTGTCAACCGTCGCAGTGATTCCGTCGATAACTTCATTGAGATTGTGTGGCAACATATTAGTAGCCATTCCCACCGCAATTCCTGAAGAACCGTTTACCAATAAATTTGGAATCCGGGTGGGTAAGACTGAAGGCTCTTCCAACGAATCATCAAAATTAAGTACGAAATTGACCGTATCTTTTTTGATATCAGCCAACATATCGTCCGAAATCCGGGCTAGCCTTGCTTCCGTATATCGCATTGCGGCCGGGCTGTCGCCATCTATATGTCCAAAATTACCCTGGCCATCAATGAGTGGATAGCGCAAGGACCAATCCTGGGCCATACGAACCATAGCATCATAAACCGATGAGTCACCATGAGGATGGTACTTACCCAGTACCTCTCCCACCACTCTTGCAGACTTCTTATGGGCTTTACTAAATGATAGTCCCAACTCGTGCATACCGTAAAGGATACGTCGATGCACCGGCTTCAGACCATCACGGACATCAGGAAGAGCACGGGCCACAATTACCGACATAGAATAGTCGATATAGGCG
>JAGQWV010000621.1 GCA_020437045.1 Saprospiraceae bacterium
CACCTACACCCCAAAACCATCTATTCTTATACAGGGGATTCAGCCCCTTAATTGTATTAAAATTTTCAGCTGTTAATAATAGAACAATTTCAGATGATTGACAAGCTTTCAGCAACGAATTCCTGTCAGTTTCGTGTCAAAAATAAAAATAACGAGATCTGAATCCTAACACTTGACTAAAAACCAACAAAATCGACGGAGTTAAAATCTATTTAGACAGATGTGAATGGCTACCTAATCAAATTGTCTAATTTTGATTTTCATCTATTAGAATCTAATCCGCACCGATGCCAATATTGTCAATTCAAAAAGTTTCCAAACAATATCATAATCATCTGGCTGTAGATGATGTCAGTTTTGATATGCCCGAAGGCAGCATATTAGGACTGCTGGGACCCAATGGAGCTGGAAAAACGTCTTTGATAAGAATTATTACCTCCATTACCCGTGCAGATTCCGGAGTGGTCCTCTTCAATGGTGAACCTCTAAACATGTCTCATCCGGAACAAATTGGCTATTTACCGGAAGAACGAGGGCTATATCGAAAAATGAAGGTGGGAGAGCAACTCATCTATTTGGCTCAGTTGAAGGGCATGACAAAAAGTGAAGCCCGGATCGAAATTGAAAAATGGCTGGTGAAATTTGAAATGTCCGCTTGGTGGAACAAGAAAATTGAAGAGTTAAGCAAGGGAATGCAACAAAAGGTTCAGTTTGTATCAACCATCGTCCACAGACCATCGCTGATAATCCTTGACGAGCCTTTTACCGGACTTGATCCCATTAATACCAAACTCATTAAGCATGAGATCAAGCAATTAAACGAAAGCGGCACCAGTATTATATTTTCAACCCACCGGATGGAACAGGTTGAAGAAATCTGCGAATACATAGTGCTTATTAATAAGGGTCAAAATATCCTCCAGGGAGAAGTGAACCATATCAAGGAAACCTATAAAGACCACTTATTCCGGATCACCTATGAGGGTCATTATGAAGCCGGAACCATCGATGCAAACGGTATTATCGCTCACGAGGGCAATACCATTACGATTAAAAAAGATGCACTCGCCAATGCAAACCAATTTCTCCGCCATTTAATGGATCGGGGCATTCTTGTACAAAAATTCGAAGAGGTACTGCCAACCTTAAATGACATCTTTATCAAGAAAGTAACTGAATCAACATGAGAAAGCTACCGCTAATCATTCAACGGGAGTACTTGACCCGGGTGAAAAAGAAATCCTTTATTATTACCACCTTGTTGGCTCCCCTGGCCCTGGCCCTGTTTATGATTATCGTGGGGCTAATCTTTTCCTACCAGGGTGATGAGGCTAAAAATGTCATGATTGTTGACAAGGCAAATGTGCTGGAAGGTAAAATGAAGGATCAGCAAAATTTCTATTTTTCTTTTACTGACCGCAATATTGATGAATTGGCACAAAGCAAAGAGAAGGACGTAGATGGTATTCTCGTTGTTCCTCCCCTTCCTGATTTAAACACTAAAAAGCTGACGGTCTATTACTATTCAGATAAACAACTGGATCTGGAGTCGTCGGAACGCTTGCAAAACGCGGTTAAAGAAAAAGTTAGAGAATATAAAATAAAGGCATTGAATCTGGATGCCAGGCAACTGGAAACATTAAATACACAGATCACTCTTGATCCGGAGCCTTTGACCAAACGAGACGGTGAAGATGTCCGAGCATCAGATAATCCCAGTCCATTTACCAGTGTAATTGCTGCCGCAATTGGTGGTATCATGGGGTTTGCCATGTACATGATCGTTTTTATTAATGGGGTAATGGTTATGAGGAGCGTCATGGAAGAAAAAATGAACAGAGTCGTGGAAGTAATGATCAGCAGTGTCAAACCATTTGACTTAATGATGGGAAAAATTATTGGCGTCGGAGCCGTTGGTCTGACTCAAATTCTTATCTGGATGATTTTATTGCCATTGATTACCGTTGGAGCCAATCTATTATTTGGATTTGATGCGCAGACATCCATGCTGGATGCCTCTGCCAAAGAGATGATTAATCCCGAAGAAATGGAATTAATGGTTTCGCAAATTGTGACGGAACTACAGGCGGTCAATTGGTGGTTGATCGTACCCTGTTTTATTATTTTTTTCTTTGGCGGTTACGTTATATATGCTTCCCTGTTTGCCGGGGTAGGTAGTGCGATCGGTGATGATCTTGCCGAAAGTCAGGCATTGACATTACCATTGACAATACCGGTCATCATCGCACTATACATTATGTTTGCTGCATTGAGGGTTCCCAATAGTACCCTGGCTGTGTGGGCTTCCATTTTCCCATTCTTTTCTCCCATTGTGATGCCTGCCCGTTTGGCATTTGATCCTCCGGTGTGGCAGATTGTACTGTCCCTGGCTATGCTGATAGCCGGAGCTGTTTTTTGTGTGTGGATATCCAGTAGAATTTACCGTACCGGAATTCTGATGTATGGTAAAAAAGGTAGTTTTAAAGAAATCTGGAAATGGATGACTACCAAAGCATAATGTTATGGGATTGATTGATCTTTAAAAAGCCCAATCAATCAACAATTTTCAACTTTTGCCGGCACCCTTAATTTCATCCAGGGACGGGTCTTGTTTTTTATTCCTTCATCAACCTTAAGGACAACTCTTTCAATTGGGTAGTGTCAATCTCTGAGGGTGCATCAATCATCATATCCCTTCCCATATTATTTTTTGGGAAAGCTATAAAATCCCTGATGGATGTACTGCCCTTCATCACGGCACAAAGGCGGTCAAATCCAAAGGCTATTCCACCATGAGGTGGTGCACCATATTCGAACGCACCCATTAAAAAACCAAATTGACGTTCTGCCTCCTCCGGGGTAAATCCCAATAATTTAAAATTTCTTTCCTGCAGAGCACGATCATGAATACGGATGGACCCGCCACCGATTTCGACACCATTGATGACCAGGTCATAGGCGTCTGCGCGCAATTGTTTCATGGTTTCATGGTCACCATTCAACATTTTGCTGACATCTGAAGCCTTTGGTGAGGTAAATGGATGGTGCATGGCGTGAAACCTGCCACTTTCCTCATCCCATTCCAGCAATGGAAAATCAACAACCCAGAGCGGTTTAAAGTCCTTGGGATCCAAAAGTCCCAGCCGCTTACCCATTTCTAGTCGGAGTTCGCCAAGTTGTTTTCGGGTACTGTCTGTCTCACCGGAGAGGATCAGGATAAGATCTCCTTTACTGGCACCACATTGCTCAGCCCATTGGGTCAGCGTTTCATCAGAATAAAACTTTCCTATGCTTGATTTAATGCTTCCGTCATGATTCCATTTGATATAAACCAGGCCTTTGGCTCCAATCTGCGGACGTTTTACCCAGTCTGTTAAAGCGTTGATGTCCTTGTTTGAATATTGTTCAGCTAACCCAGGCACAACGATACCAAGGATAATTTCCGAATGATCAAACACCTGAAAACCATGGCCTTGAGCAGCTTTAGTAAAATCTTTAAAGGTCATATCAAAACGAACATCAGGTTTATCACTGCCATATTGAGTGATCGCATTATCATAAGTCATCCGGGGAAAATCCTCCATTTCGAGACTTAAAATTTCCCTGAATAAATGCTTGGTTAATCCCTCAAACGTCGTGAGTATTTCATCCTGGGTGACAAATGCCATTTCACAATCGATCTGCGTAAATTCCGGTTGCCGGTCTGCCCGCAAATCCTCATCCCGGAAACATTTGACGATCTGAAAATACCGGTCAAACCCGGCCACCATTAATATCTGCTTAAACGTCTGCGGACTTTGCGGAAGGGCATAAAATTGACCGGGATTCATTCGACTCGGCACCACAAAATCACGAGCTCCTTCCGGCGTACTTTTGATCAGACAAGGTGTTTCAATCTCGACAAAATCATGTTTTACCAGGTAACTTCTCACCTCGTAGGCAACTTGACTTCGGAAAAGTATCTTTTCTCTGACCGGATTTCTACGCATATCCAGATAGCGGTACTTCATTCGCAGATCATCACCACCATCGCTTTCGTCTTCAATAGTAAAAGGCGGAACCTTGGAGGCATTAATAATTTCCAATTGATCGACTTCGATTTCAATATCGCCGGTTGCTCTGTTAGGATTTTTATTGCTTCGTTCCCGAACTTTGCCCTGAGCCTTTATCACAAATTCACGACCCAGACTTTTTGCCAGGTCGGATAAGGTGGCATTTTGTTCTTCATTAAATACCAATTGGGTAATTCCGTAGCGATCACGAAGATCAACAAAGGTCAAACCACCAAATTCCCTGGTGGCTTGTACCCACCCACTTAAAATCACCTCTTGACCAACATGGTTAATTCGCAACGAACCGCAATTGTAAGTACGATACATTATTAAAATATTTATTAGGTATTTATGAAACGGCAGCAAAAATACAAGAATATCACGTAAGAGATTCGATATAGTTTAATTTGGCAAATTTCTATTGCGTTAAAACTTTTTTTACTGGCTCCACGTCATTGAAGATGAAAACATTTTTACTTAAGCCTAACCGAACCAATATGCAACATGAGCCTTCTACTTCCATTGAATTGGTACAGAGGCTACGCAGTGGAGATGCCGGGGCATATCAGATTATTGTCAATCAATGGCACCAAAGGGTGTTTAACTTTGCTTTGCGCTACAGTAATGATCAGCATTTTGCCAGTGAGGTCGTTCAAAAAACATTTATCCAGGTCTTTGAGAAAATTGATCAACTCAAGGATCCAACGAAATTGAGATCATGG
>JAGQWV010000622.1 GCA_020437045.1 Saprospiraceae bacterium
GCCGGAGTTGACAGAGCCCTTTTCCAGGGCTTGAATACTTGCTTGATTTTCAGAATGAGAAACTCCGATATCATCAGCATGGATGATCAATAATTTGGTGTCTGCCGGATATCCCAATCTTTCCTGGATAGTGCTTCCTTGAGCATTTACATTGACCGAAAGAATTAAGAATATGAAAATTGATAGAATAGACCTTAGCATAAGATTTTGTGATTAAGAACTTTTTAAAAAGGCAAGTAAATCCGCCATTTCCTTTTGATTGAATTGGGTATGTAGATTTTCCGGCATAGCCGACCATTGGGAAGCGATCAACTCTTTAATGTCGTTCCGGTCGATGGTGGTCTCTTTTCCGGTTGCATCCCGGATCGTTATCGATGTGGGGCTTTGTTGAGAAATAATACCGGAGAGACTATTTCCCGACTTGAGTGAAATGGTCCATAATTCATAGCCATCGGAAATCGATCTGTTTGGCTGTAAAATATCCAACATTAGCGAAGTCGCAGTGCGATTTTGTACAGCCGATAGATCAGGTCCAAATGCGACTCCCAGATCACCGGATTTTTGATGACAGATGCCACAGTGCTTGATAAAGACTTCCCGCCCTGCATCAATTTGTCCATTTAATTTTAGCGATTCTTGAAAAGCTTGCCAAACCGTGTCGGCATTTAATTCATTTCCATGCAAAGATTCCCTGGCCAGACTTCTTACGGATGGATCGCTACTATTTAGCAAAGATACGGTTTGTCCCCAGGTGAGGATTGAAGGCTGAATTTTCTTTTCAGTGATGGCTGTCATGAGAACCTTTCTGTTTTCGTTATTCTCAAAAAATATCTGAATGCCTGTCTTTCGTTCTTCGGGACTAAAGGTCGACCACTGATCAACCATAAAATGAGTGGCAAGACTATTTGACAGTGTATTCATTGAGTGCAAGATTGTCGAAGCTATTTCCGGATGGTTGTGAGTTAAAATTAAATTTTGCAGCAGTGGAAAATAAGCTTCTGATCCCGACCAACCCACAACCTGCACCGCATCAGCAAGCATGGACTCCTCGTGTTCCGGCTGTTGGATCAGATGGACTGCCGGCTGCAACAAGGTGTTTTTTTGTTGCTTAAAAAATCCAGTGGCTTGTAAGAGTGCCAGACTTTGGTGCCGTAAGGCAGGATTGGTCGATGCATTGAAATTAGCCGCTAACCTATCTACATTGGCCGGAGATAAGGTCAAATCACGGTTTTTTTCGATACCATCGGCAATTCCCTCCAGGACAAGCGGATAAAACCAAGAACCAGAAGGTGCTTGCAATACTTCAGTTAAAAAGCGATTCAGTTCCTGATGACTTCCACTTCGCGTAATCAGTTGACTTAATTTACGAAAGAATGCCTCTGTCTCCTGTGTCTGCTGTTTATTCAAAATCGTTGCAGCCTGGGTAAATAAAGTGAGAGGCTGGAGATCAGCGGCAGACAGGGCAGCATACTGGACCCAGGGATCTTCAATGTCCTGAAATAATAATTGATTTCGTACGGCGGAAGACTTTTCATCTGAAAGATTTCCTAATGTCAGCAAGAGTTGAAATCGCACCTTTGGATGACTATCCGAAACCATTTCCAAAAGTTTGTTACGAAGTGTTTCACTCGAAGCAAGATGACCTTCCGCTATTTTAATTGCATTTTCTCTGACTCCTGCCTCCTGGTCATCAAGCATTTTTACCAGGATTTTTTCCTCCATTTGGCCTTTACTTTCCAGAAGCCAGATGCCATGAACTTTACCGACCGAACTTCCGGTAGTCAGAACGAAATCTTTGAGTGCTTTGATAATCTCCGTTTCATTGCGGTCCATTAATAAACGCTGTGCCTGAGTGCGCCACCAAACATTGGGATCGGCCAAATAAGCGATCAGCGTCGAAGTATTCGCATCTCCAAGGTTAAGCCGGTCAAGGAATGCCATATGCGCTGTTCCCACCGGTGAAATCCGATATAACCTGCCCTTATCCTTACCTGCATACAGGTCTCCGGATTTAATGACTTCATCTGATAGCCACTCCGGATGTTCGATAATTTTGCGGTAGTAATCAAGTACGAAAATGGACCCATCGGGCCCCGTA
>JAGQWV010000623.1 GCA_020437045.1 Saprospiraceae bacterium
GGGAATGGCGAGAAGATGGAGAAGGGACCTCTAGACACCGTGGAGTCTGGCTGACTCAAAATCAAAAATTCAACAAAAAATAAAATAATTTATTTTCGAAATTAAATTAGTAGAAAGACAAAACAATGAAAATCAGCTTTATCGGGTCAGGTAATGTTGCCACACATCTTGCTATCGCGTTAAATAAAATTAGCGGTGTAAGCATTCAGCAAGTCATAAGTAAAGACAAATCACACGCTAAGAACCTGGCCATGCAGGTGAAGGCCGATTATTCTGATGAGCTATCCCGGTTGAAAACAAATTTTGACCTACTGGTATTTGCGGTTAGTGATGATGCCCTTGTTGATATTGTTAAGGATCTTGAAATTCCGGACAATCGCATTCTTGTACATACTGCCGGTAGTGTCCCATCAACTATTTTTGAAAATATTACCCGAAAATTTGGCGTGATATATCCACTTCAGACTTTTTCCAAAAATAAATCGGTAGATTGGAAAGACATACCTATTCTGCTTACAGCTTCTGATGAAACCACAGAAAAAAGGCTGACACAAATAACTAAACAATTAAGTAGAAATAATCACATAATCACCGATGAACAACGTTTTGCCCTACATGTTGCAGCTGTATTTGCCTGCAATTTTGCTAATGCAGCCATGACAGTTAGTCAACAAATTTGTGAAGAGAATAATTTAGATTTTAACATTCTACACCCATTGATCCACGAGACTTTCGAAAAAGCTATGCGTAATGGTCCTAAACACTCACAGACTGGACCAGCAAAACGTGGAGATCAGACGGTAATGGATAAGCATCTTGAGTTTCTGAGCAACAAACCTGTAGAGAAGGAGATGTATAAGCTGGTGAGTCGATTCATCGCCGATCGATACGAAAACGATCGTTCATAAGTTGATCTTAAGCTATAAATCTGAATTATCCCAGGAAGGGTTTACATAGGTCGAAGACAAACCATCCCTGAACTTCGCTGTGTTTCTAATTTACTGTGCAGCTGGATGATACAACAGGTAAGGCGGTCACGCAATCATCCTGCATATTTTCTCCAGCCTCCCATGATTGAACCAGCCAATGTTAAGGCAACCATCGAATATCCACCAGTGATCCAGCTAAGACCATAAGGTCGTTGCGCAAACATATCACCGGTCATATTGCTGAGAAATACAAAACTAAAGCCAATGAGCAATCCAATCATGGCCCCCTGAAATGCATTCTCTATACGAAGTCTGACAAATAACCACGCCAGAGTATACAAGGGCACAATCGTAGCTATGGCATTTGTAATCCAAATGGCTACACCTGGCGAATTTTGTTCAATCATTGCTGGATCCATACCAACATCCCGCATCCAGGTTTTTCCAAACAATGGGCCATACCATAAGAATCCCAGCACATGAAGAAATACAAAACTGCCCCACACTGCAAAGTGATTAATTTTTAAGGTTCCCATTTGGTTTTCGTTTGTCTAAATGTACGGATTTAGTTTCAATAAATAGTTGGCCTAAGATTCATATGAAAGGGGCAGATTTGAATACCAATGGCACTTTGAAAATCCCTGAAAATCGAAACATCCCTTTCGATAAAACATAAGAAAAGAGTCGAATCTATATACTACCGCAAAGAAGGTTGTTTCAACTTGGTATTGGACAAAGGTGAACAAAGTGTACCTTTATAGGGTAAGCTACTGACATGAATAACCTTCCGAAGTACCGGCCTAAAATCGCTAAAAAGTGTACTCTATCTGGATTTGGAAAACTGACCGCAGGAATTGTCATACTTAGCCTATTGGGTAGTTGTCAATACTCATCAAATAACAACTTGGATTTAGATATTATCGCCGAGAAATATGTAAAAACTGCCCTTCGAATCGGACAGTACGATAAGGATTTTATTGATGCTTATTACGGCCCTGAAGAATGGAAACCCAATAGAAAAGAATCAGACACCTTACCACTCACATTAGTAAGTGAAGTTCAATCGCTGATCGATCAAATAAATGAACTCCCCATACCAAATTCAACCCTGGATATCGCCAGACTCTACACCTTGAGAAAGCAAATCATAGCCATGCAAACGAAGCTATTGATGCTAGCCGGCAAACATTATGATTTTGATGATGAGGCACTACTACTATATGACATTTCTCCCCCACACTTTGATTTTTCCTACTTTGACACTTTACTCAACCGACTTGATCGCTTTGTACCCGGACAAGGGGCACTCTCCGATAAATATGAAAATTTTACCCGTAAATTCATCATCCCGAAAGAACGACTGGATACCGTTTTTAAGACAGCTATACAAGAAGCCAGGAGGCGTACAAAATTACATTTTGATCTTCCGGCTGATGAGAGCTTTACGCTTGAATATGTAACTGGTAAATCGTGGTCTGGATACAATTACTACCAGGGAAACAGTCATAGTCTCATTCAAATTAATACCGATTTCCCTATTTATATTGAAAGAGCATTAGACCTTGCCTGTCATGAAGGATATCCAGGACATCACGTATACAATAGCTTACTCGAACAAAATCTGGTCACAGATAAAGGCTGGGTTGAATTTTCGCTCTACCCACTTTTTTCACCTCAATCTTTTATTGCTGAAGGCTCAGCAAATTATGGCATCAAGCTTGCCTTTCCCAGAGACGAAAAAATCAGATTTGAAAAAGAGGTCTTGTATCCATTAGCTAATCTCGACACAAGCCTGGCAGAAAAGTATGCGGAAGTCCAGAAACTAAGGAGTAAGCTAAACTATGCAGGCAACGAAATCGCCCGTCTCTATTTAAATGGTACCTGGACCCGGGATGAAGCAGCATCTGCTTTGGAAAAATATCTTTTATATGAACCAGAAAGAGCTATGCAAAGAGTCCAGTTTATTAAACAATACCGAACTTATGTTATAAATTACAATGTGGGAGAAGATGTAATTGCCAATTATATACGGCAGGAAGCAGGCATGGACTACTCCAAGAGATGGGATGTATTTGGGCATTTGCTTTCTAATCCCATGACCGCATCAATGATTTCTAAGGAATAAGCTCCCTTATTTTTGGAGAACCATAGCCAGATGATAGAATCAACCCAAAACTACTCCTCAAGCATTTGGCTCAATTATTCAGAAATGATGGATTCTAGTCGAACAAAAATTCACAAGAAGAAATTTCATTTCTTCAGGAAATATTTGAATGCGAACATCTACTAATCGATGCGTTGGTCTAGTAGTCTTCAGAATCCAACGATTTTATCAAATTATTGAAAAAAGTAATCACAAATAATGGTATCCAATTTTTTGTATCTTAAGGAAATCTATTGCTAACCAAATTTCTTTATCATGAAGTCTACTCCGGTCACCAAGTTCATGGCCAAAGATCTAATCACCTTCAGACCAGAAACAGATATAAGGGAAGCTATAGAAATTATTCTCAAGAATAAAATATCGGGGGCACCTGTAGTTGATGACCACCGCCACCTGATTGGAATGCTCTCTGAATCCGATTGTATCAAGACCATTCTGGCAGGTCCGTACAATAACCTGCCTGCAGGACAGGGTACGGTAAGGGATTTCATGTCCACAAAAGTCGTCACTGTAGATGCAGCAAAGACTATCGTAGAAGTCGCCTACGAATTCTCTAACACTCAGTATCGCAGATTTCCGGTCGTAGACCGCGGGAAACTAATTGGACAAATTAGCAGAAGTGATATCCTTAGAGCAATCTTGAAGATGAAGCCCGAAGTCACTCATATACCCTCATCATGGAAAGGACGAGAACCACAGGATAAACACGCCTGAGATTCGATTTTCCTACCAGACACATCTTCCAATTGTAAACAAAGACCTTTTTAACACTGTAACTTAGATGGAAAGTACATTTGAACACTGGCCGGTTATCGTCTTGATGATAGGTATTATATCCGTTATTTTGTTGATAGCCGTATTTAAAATCCATGCCTTTATTTCCCTCATGTTTTCTGCTTCTTTGGTTGGAATCCTCAGCTCCAATTTACCCGGTGATACGGGCAATCACTATGTCACTGCAGTAGAACTTTCCATGACCGAATTTGGAATCACCGCGGGTAAAATCGCATTTGTAATCGCTCTGGCATCCATACTGGGAGTTGCGCTTACGGTTAGTGGTGCTGCAGAAAAAATCGTCATTAAGTTTATTGATATTCTCGGTGAGCGTTTTGCTCCAGTGGCTCTCTTGATCAGTGGCTTTGTGCTCTCCATTCCCGTATTCTTTGACACAGTTTTTTTCCTATTGATTCCGATTGGATATTCTATGGGTAAGCGGTTGAAAAAAAACTATGTACTTTTTGTAATGGCCATCAGTGCTGGTGCTGCAGTGACCCACTCATTAGTGCCACCGACACCTGGCCCTTTAATCATGGCAGAAACCCTTAAAGTAAATCTGGGTTTGACTATATTGGTCGGATTAATTGCCGGTTTGATCCCCGTCATAATTGCCTATCTCTACTCAATCCGCCTTTCAAGGAAATTTGATATTCAGCCTCCAAATTTTGCCGAAGAACCCTCAGATGAAAGTAAATTGCCCTCATTTTTTATGGCCATTTTACCAATTGTGGTACCTCTGGTTCTCATTATATTCGCTTCGGCATCCGAATATTTTATCAATGGAAACGGAGCAGGTTTTACTTTTATAAATTTTATAGGAAATAAGAATGTCGCCATGCTGATTGGAACCATTCTAGCCCTCTGGGTCCTGGCAAAACAAAAAGATTGGGGCTTAGCAAAAGTCAGCAGTACCATGGAAAAACCTCTGGAAATTGCCGGTGTAATTATTTTAATTACCAGTGCCGGAGGAGCTTTCGGAGGTATGATCAAACATTCAGGGATCGGTGACTGGATCCAGAGCCTTGCCACCGGAGGTATCGAGCTCAATTATATTCTTCTGGGGTGGGGAGTTGCAGCAATAATGAAAATAGCCCAGGGATCCAGTACAGTGGCTATGATCACTGCCGCAGGAATTATGTATTCTCTTGTGGGGACTGGTACGGACCTGGCTTATCACCCGGTATATATCCTATTAGCAATTGGTTTTGGTTCGATGTTTCTTACCTGGATGAATGATAGCGGATTCTGGGTAATATGTAAATTAAGTGGGTTTACAGAAAAACAGACTTTGCAAACATGGACCGTCATATTAGGTTTAATGGGTGTTGTAGGTTTAATTGAAACGCTTATTTTGGCAAAAGTCTTTCCATTAATCTGAGAAAAACGTCACCTAATCATGAATGTATATCGCTGGTATCTATCAATAATATGCATCTTTTTCATCTCCTCGCTGTTTAGTCAGGATCAAGAACCTTTTGCATGGTGCATAGTCCCATTTGATAAAATGGAACGGTCGCCTCAGGAGCGTATCGAAATGCTTAAAGATCTTAATATCCACACCTATGCTTATGACTGGCGAGAAAAACATCTTCCGGAAATGGAAGAAGAATTTCAGTTAGCAAAAGAGAATGACATTGAAATTAACGCAGTGTGGATGTGGATTGATCCTAAAGTAGACGCCTTGAATAAACTCAGCAGTGCTAATGAGTCTGTTTTTAATGCGATAAAAAACACGGATCTGCATACAACGCTCTGGGTTAGTTTTCAGCCCGACTATTTTCAAGGCCAAACCGATGCGGAATCCGTTGAGAAAGGAGCACAAATGATCTACTATTTATACAAAAAGTGTGTAGATATTGGTTGCAAAATAGCTCTATATAATCATGGTGACTGGTTTGGAAATCCTCTTAATCAAATAAAAATCATTAAAGAACTCGGGCGCTATGACATTGGATTGGTATATAGTTTTCATCATGCGCATCAACAACTTTCAGCTTTCGAAAAATTAGTTGAGAAAATGGCTCCTTTTTTAGTTGCTGTCAATTTGAATGGGATGAAAGATGGAGGTCCTCAAATCTTCCCATTGGGTAAGGGCGATCACGAAAAAGAAATGATTCAAATCTTACAAAAACATGGCTTTAATGGCCCGT
>JAGQWV010000624.1 GCA_020437045.1 Saprospiraceae bacterium
GGTCTCAAAATAAGAAAACTACATCTTTATCTAGATCTCACTTAAGAGATAGAAAGTCAAGTATTTAAAGGTTAACGCTTTTTCTAATAAAAAGGTTTACTTCTCCTGGTAAACATATATAAAAAATTACCAATTAAAGATTTAACAAATATATTGTCTTGAAACGGCTTATCCTAGTATTTTGTGTACTTGTCATCGAAAAATTATCCACACTTATGCAAATCACTGTTGAAATTAGTTTCTATCCGCTTGATCAAGCCTTTGGAAATCAGGTACTTGAGTTTATTGCTGACTTAAAAGGCGACTCATCGCTGCAGATTCGATCGAACAGTATGAGTACCCAGATCAGTGGGGATTTTGATACGGTTCAATCTAAGGTCCAGTCTGCAGTTAAAGCTGCATTCTCTAAGGGTATCAAAGCTGTAGTAGTTATGAAAATGTTTAATGAAGGCCTGGAGCTGGATTGGCTCGATTTGACTACATAAGTGTGGAAGGATCAAAGAGACGGAGATGGATCTGGTTCTGACCTCAGCGCTCCAGCGCAATCATAGCTTGAGCTTCCTGGAAGGCTGCCTAAATTAAGCCTCTTGTTATGACAAGCTACTCTTTCCCTGACCCAAAAGATGTCTGAAGACGTGAGTACCCGCATTGTCCATGTATAAAAAGTAATTGAGGAAGTGAAGGCTTCAATCGAACTTTTTATGTTCTGGATGCATTTGACAAAGAGGTATCTATTTTGAAAAAACCCGGGAGAAAGCTTACTTCACAGGTTTGTCAGAATCCCAGGAAATAAAATGTAGAAATAGATCGTATTTCATTTATTTTTGAACTATAGACCACTCATGTAGATGCGATTAAAAGTTTTACCTGCATTTTCTGGAATTATCTTTATAGCCATGACGCTCGGCTGCAAGACCGTACCTTTCGCTCCCGGGAATTATACAAAAGACTA
Source organism: Saprospiraceae bacterium (assembly GCA_020437045.1). Taxonomy (GTDB): domain Bacteria; phylum Bacteroidota; class Bacteroidia; order Chitinophagales; family Saprospiraceae; genus JABDMH01. Next base: position 953 of record JAGQWV010000624.1, read on the forward strand.
TTTGATAGTCGGAGATGGTGGAGGTTTTACCGGATTAGAGACGAAGTATTTCATCACTATAGAGGGAGATGTCTACAAACAAATGGGGCAGGATACGGTTTTGTCCAAAATGGAGTCGATCGATCCAAAAATAGTCCGGCAAGCCATGCATAGTCTTGAAGACCTTAATATGTTGGCTTATGATTATCAGCATCCTGACAACGTCTATAAATTTCTCACCATGCATCTTGATGACCGTGAGAATAAAGTAGTTTGGGGAGGATCGGACGATACTGTAAATCCCGTGATTACCAACATATACCAACAATTGATTAAGTCCTTACTAACTGAAAAATAGCTATGAATAAAATTTACTTTCTAACGCTGGTTGTGTTATTTGGCCTGATTACTAATGTCCAGGCTCAATGGGAAAAAAAGGAACGACGGGGTACGGTAGACCTCAATTCGGTTACTATCAAGCCACAGTTTAACCCCGAGTTACTTGCCAATACCCAAGCACGCACATTTGAGGGTAAGATATCTTACCGGCCCATCTCTGCGGTTGCTTTGCGATTGGAAGATGGAATAAAAACAAAGGTGTTATTGAGGACTAATGAAGGAAGCATATGGGTGGATGGAGAAATGGAGTCCGGCACTGCACGTGATTACACCAAATCAACCGAGCGCAACCTTCTGGTACAGCATGCTTTGGCTAAATGTGGATTGGATGCAGCCCTGGAGGTAAAGGAGATAGAAGCAAGTAAAACGGGGGATGAGCAACATTATAAGTTGCAGCAGCTATATAAAGAGATTCCCGTTTGGACTAACCAGTTGACATTACACTTAAAAGGTTCAAAATTTCAGGTATTAGGACATTTAAATTCAATGCCTTTTGAAGACAAAGCCGTGGTTACGCAGGTGGATGATGCAGAGGCCTTGGCTGTTAAAAAACTTCAAAGTGAGGGCATTAACGTGCTGGACATAGAGAAAAAGAAAGAATTGAATTTCTTGTTGCAGGATGATGCAAAAGAATTGGTGTGGTATCCCAAGGAAGGAAAATTTACATTAGCCTGGCACCTGTCTTACCATCCTAACCTTTCGAGCAGATGGGAGTATTTTATCGATGCTCATGATGGTTCGATCATAGATGATTATGAAAGTCTCTGTAAAGCACATCATCTTCCACCAGACTTTTTTGATGGCAAATCAGTTGGAACCGGATTGGATCTAAACGGTGATGTTCAGAACATACAAACCTATCAGATTGGAAATGTACACACACTTATAGATGTGACGCGAACGGACATGTTTGATTCCCGGGGTGCGATTCCGGGCAATCCGATCGGCGTGATTGTTACCCTGGATGCAATGAATACTTATCCTGGTGGACAAAATTTCAATTATCAGGATTTAGTTTCCAATAGTACTACCTGGAATAATCCAGATGCCATATCCGCCCACGTCAATGCCGCTAAGGCATACGAATACTTTCGGCAGGTTTTCAACAGAATCAGTATCAATGGTCAGGGAGGAAATATCATCTCTCTGATCAATGTAGCCGATGAAAATGGTCAGAAAATGGATAATGCCTTTTGGAATGGAAAGGCGATTTTTTATGGTGAAGGTAATCAGGCTTTTTCATCTCCATTAGCAAGAGGTTTGGATGTGGCCGCACATGAGCTGGGGCATGGAGTCATCGAAACAACAGCCAATCTGTTATACCAGGGAGAATCAGGTGCCCTTAATGAATCATTTGCCGATGTCTTTGGGGTGCTCGTGGAGAATGAAGACTGGCTGATCGGCGAAGATATTGTCAATAAAAGCATCTTTCCGGTTGCATTGCGAAATATGGCAGATCCACATAATGGAGGCAGCTCGTTAAATGATAATGGTTGGCAACCTGCCCACTATAGTGAACGCTATACCGGCAGACAAGATAATGGTGGAGTACATATCAATAGTGGCATCACCAACCGGGCATTTTATCTTTTTGCTACTGATGATGCTGTTGGGGTAGAGCAGGCGGAACAAGTATATTACTCTGTTTTGACCAATTACCTCACTCGCTCCAGTCAGTTTGTTGACATGAGAGCTAGTGTAATTGCTGCATCGCGGTCATTGTATGGCGAGTCGGTAGCACAGGCAGCTGCTTCTGCATTTGATGCTGTAGGAATTGCTGGTGGGCAGACGGGAAGCTATATCGAAGATGTGGAGGTGAATCCTGGTCAGGATCTGATTGTAGTGGTTAGTTTTGATGATGGTCTGCTCCATTTGATTGACGCAGAAGGGAATGCCCTTAAACCAGGGCCTTTGTCTAATATCCCTCCCCGAAATCCGCCTTCTGTCACGGACGATGGCTCCTTAATCTTGTTTGTGGGTGAAGATGGTATCATCCACTACATTTCTTTAGATCGTACTAATCTGGATACGGAAGAAGGGATGTTGGAACCCAATCCTATTTGGGCCAATGTAGCTATATCAAAAGATGGCACCAAAGCCGCTGCGGTATTGGATGCAAAGACAGATTCTCTCTATGTGTTTTCACTCCTACAGCAGACATACACCACCTACGAGTTGTATAATCCTACCACCGCCAATGGTGATATTACGACAGCCGAGGTTCAGTTTGCGGATGGTTTGGAATGGGACCACACCGGAGAATTTGTTTTATATGATGCTTTCAATTCCTTAACCAAACTGGCTTCGGAGGAGTCTTTTGATTATTGGGATATTAATTTTATACATGCCTGGGATGCAGAGTCTGATACTTATGGAGACGGTGAAATCGTGAAATTGTTTTCCGGGCTACCAGAGCAAATCAGTATAGCAAATCCGACATTCTCGAAGAATTCTCCGTATATCATCGCATTTGACTATCTCGATGAATCAATAGCTCCGGATGCACTAAGTATTTTAGGCCTTAACCTGGAAACCTATGATGTTGGAACCATTTTCGATAATACAACGACTCCCGGTTATCCCAGTTTTTCTCGCACAGACGATAAGATCATCTTTGATGCAAAAGGAGAAACTTCGACCGACGTAATTGATGTGCTTGGTATCATTAATCTAGCTGATGATAAGATTAATGGTAGTGGTGATGCAAGTATATTCTATCAAAATGCCGTATGGGGTGAATGGTTTAGCAACGGAGAGCGAACGCTCGTCAGTATTCTCGAAGGCGACCGGGAAGATGGCGAATTGACTTTATATCCCAATCCGGCCAGCAGCAGGATGTATTTACAGGCAGATTGGCTGGAGAAACCACAGGACTTGCGAATCGATATCATTTCGCTTGATGGTAAAGTTATAAAGGAGACCAGAAACAAGGGAGGGCAGAATGATTTAGAAATAGATATCAGTAACTTAACGCCAGGAACATATTTTATGAAACTGAGAAGTCCGTCTATTCACCGCGTATATCAGTTCGTCAAGCAATGACATGAGATTTTTGAGTAGGAGGTAATGAAAGTTCTGGTAATCCGGTTTAGTAGTATAGGTGATATCATATTAACGAGTCCGGTTGTCAGATGCCTTAAACTACAAGCAGGGGCAGAAATTCATTTTCTGACCAAAAAATCCTTTGCTTCCGTACTAACGGCATCACCATATATTGATCAGGTGCACACGATTCAAAAGGACCTGAGTGAAGTTGCGAGAAGTTTGCAGGAGGAAAATTTCGATTTAATTCTTGATTTGCATAAAAATCTTCGCAGTTGGCGGGTTCGTTCACTTCTTCGAAAGCGGTACATCACTTTTGATAAGGCGAATTTTCGCAAATGGTTGATGGTGCGTTTTAAAGTCAGGAATCTGCAAGTGGATCATATTGTGAACCGCTATATGGAGTCACTAAAACCGCTGGGCATAACCTACGATGGAGAAGGTCTGGATTATTTTCTTCATCCTCCCAGCTCGTCATTTCCCGTAATTTCTGAGCCATATATCTGTTTTGGGATTGGAGGAACCCATGCCACCAAGCGACTGCCAGTAGGGAAAATGAGGGAAATATGCAGTTCTATTCCTGCTTCGATCTATCTGTTAGGTGGATCTGAAGATGTGGATGCAGGGGCACAAATTGCCGACCAGTTATCCCATGTGCATAACCTTTGTGGTACCCTTTCTATTTCCGATAGTGCCCGGATGGTCAAAGGCGCCTCGGCGGTGCTGACCCATGATACGGCGATTATGCACATTGCTGCTGCTTTCAATCGCAGGATCTTTAGTATTTGGGGAAATACGATACCGGAATTTGGTATGTTTCCGTTCTTGCCTGATCAAAAGGGTTTCCCATTCGAAGTATTTCAGATCAATGACTTACCTTGTCGACCTTGTTCGAAAATAGGGTACAGCCAATGTCCAAAAGGACATTTTAATTGCATGAATGAGCAAAATACCCGGCATATTGCCGAACTTGTGCAAGGTGCGTTATCGAGTTTTTGATACGCTTGATCTGAAGAGCTGACCATTTTATCTTATGTGTAGGGTTCGATGAAACCTTATTATACATATTTCTATTATACTATTAAATAAAACTGAAAAAGCATGAACCAATCTAAAGTGATGCGACTGGCCATAGTAGGATTTTTAGTGTTAATGGGATTTTTAGTCCTGACTAACACCACTTTTCTGACGATTGACCCGGGAGAGAAAGGAGTACTCTTTAAACCATTTGGTGGGGGTCTTGAGAAAGATAAATTATTTGATCAGGGTTTTCATATTGTGGCTCCGTGGAATAAAATGTATATCTATGATG
>JAGQWV010000625.1 GCA_020437045.1 Saprospiraceae bacterium
TTTTTTTTTTTTTTTTTTGAAACAGTAAACGATAATCGTCAATTCCGGCTAGCAAATCTTTCCTCCCAACGCTAACCTTTCTCCTTAAAAAGACAAGTTAAGATGGTAGTGAACCTCTTGGGGGCTAATAGATGTTATAGAACTGTAGTCGGATTCTCCATTTTTCTCCAATGATAGGAGGATTCTATTGGCTAAAAATTTACAACACCATCAAAGTAATAATTATGAATTTCAAACTTTCCCTACTCTTTAGTCTCCTCTTTTTCAGTATCACCCCCTTCTTCGCCCAGGACATTGATGAAATGATGTCCAGTATGAGCCTGGGTGAACACAATGCGATTGTGCTCGACATGCCTTATGATGCAAAATTTGCAGATAATGTATGGAAGGACTATCTCCGTCAATTTAAAGGAAAATCAAAAAAAGTCAAACGCAGCGATGAGCTCTTTACCGATGATGCAAACATCTCCTATATTTCTAACAACACTGTAGACATTTATAGTGTGGTGTCATCTAGCGGAGATGGTTCTCAATTGAAATTATGGATGGATCTTGGCGGAGGATTCGTTGATTCACAAAATTTTCCGGATGCTTTTCAAGGGATAAAGGTTCTTTTAGCGGGTTATGAGAAAGAATTGAATGTAGAAAACATCAAAATCGAACTAAAAAACGAAGAAAACAACTTAAAAGAGATGGAGCGCAACTTGTCTAAGTTGGAACGACTGAATGAAAAATATCAAAAGGAAATTGAAGACTGGAAGGCAAAAATTGCTGACAATGAGTCACTTATCGAACAAAATGGAAAGGATCAGGATGAGGCAAAAAAAATGATTGACAGTCAGAAGGAAACCATTCGACAAGTTGAAGTTAAACTGGCCAAAGCGGAGAACCAGTTCTAGACAAGGCCATCAAATTATTTTTCCACATTCTTTTCTGGTAGACTTTTGTTTCACCTGATATGGGAAAAATGATTTGTAGTTGACTTTTAATTTTGGTATTGCCTTGGATTACAAGGGAAAAATGGGAAGGTCGATTTTTTTTCCTTCCACATTTCTTAACCTCGCGTTGGTTTAACCAAATGTGATTTTTTTTCCACAAAGTTTCCACAGGGTTTTTCTGCCCGTCAACACAACAAGACCAGTCTGTCATTGTATCAAGAACCTCGCTAATCAGTTTATATCGTAATTTTGCCTCATACGATTCAGAAAGGGTTTAATAAATAAGTAAGAATGGCAGACAGGGATCAATCATACAATCCGTCTGGTAATCAGACACTCAAAACGATCCGGGGAGAAACGGACCTCAGCGGCCTGCAATATGGCAGGATCCAACCCCAGGCAATTCCCTTGGAGGAAGCGGTGCTGGGAGCCATTCTAATCGATAAAAATGCACTCCCCACCGTACTGGATATTCTTCAACCTGCAAGTTTTTATGTAGAAGGACATCAGCACATCTATGAGGCGATGCTGAGACTTTTCGAAAAAACCCACCCAATTGATATTTTGACGGTTCATGAAGAGCTTAAAATAACTGGTCACCTGGATAAAGTTGGAGGAGCTAACTATCTGGTTGAACTATCTAATCGCGTTGCTTCTGCGGCTAATATTGAATATCATGCCCGGATAATATCGCAGAAATACATACAACGAGAGTTGATTCGTGCCAGTACTACGATTATCAAAGATTCCTTTGACGACACGAAGGATGTATTTGAGTTACTTGATGATGCTGAACGAAATCTCTTCGAGATCACACAACAAAACCTAAACCGGGGTTTTGAGTCGATTGGAACGCTGGCCATCAAGGCACAAAAGCAACTGGAAGAACTGTCGCAAAAATCGGAAGGCCTCACGGGGATACCTTCTGGCTTTACGGAACTTGATCGGCTTACTTCCGGTTGGCAGCCTTCAGATTTGATCATCGTTGCCGCTCGTCCTGGTATGGGTAAAACAGCATACACATTATCCCTGGCCAAGAATGCCGCCATGGATTACAATCGTCCGGTGGCTCTGTTTTCACTGGAAATGTCCAGTCTTCAACTCGTGCAGAGGCTGATATCTATGGAAGCAGAAATCTCATCTAGAAAGTTGAGAAATGGACAGTTGGAGGCACATGAATGGCAACAATTGCACACGGCAGTAGAGAAACTCTCCACTGTTCCGATTTTTATCGATGACACTCCAGCCATTAATAGCTTTGAACTTAGGGCTAAGTGTCGACGGCTCAAAATGCAGCATGACATTCAATTAGTAATAATCGACTATCTACAATTGATGTCTGGTAATATAGATGGAAAAAAAGGAGGCACCCGTGAGCAGGAAATTAGTTCTATATCCCGGGCATTAAAGGGAATGGCCAAAGAAATCAATGTGCCCGTCATTGCGTTATCTCAGCTAAGCCGGGCGGTGGAAACAAGGGGCGGAGACAAACGGCCAATGTTGTCCGACCTGAGAGAGTCTGGCGCCATCGAACAGGATGCTGATATCGTATCATTCATCTACAGACCAGAATACTATGATATCACTGAAAGTGAAGGTGTATCTTTAAAGGGTGTGGCGGAGATCATCATTGCAAAACATCGAAATGGAGCTTTGGAAACAGTACGTTTGAAATTTATCGACCAGTTTGCCAAATTTACCAACCTGGATGAATTTGATTTCAGTAGTCTAAAAGGTGATGAATTCAGCAATCCAGGCGACCAGATAATGACCCGGCCATCAAGGATGAACCAGGACGATGATATACCATTTTAATGCGCGGACCAAATAAAAAAAATCCCTTTTATCAAAAAAACAAGGCACCAAAGCCGGACCTGATCTATCCTGTCAGACTAAATAAATATGTAGCCCGGTGTGGTATCGCTTCCCGTCGTAAAGCCGTTGATCTCATTAAAGAAGGAAAAATTCTTCTCAATGATCAGCCGGTCACGGAACCCTACGTTGAAGTAAATGAAGGAGATATTGTTACTTATGAAGGAAAACAGCTGACTCCGGAAGTAGATAAAATTTACATTCTCCTCAACAAGCCAAAAGACACTATTTGCACAACATCCGACGAAATGGGTCGTAAAACGGTATTTGACATCATTGACTTTGAAGGTAAAGAACGCCTTTTTCCGGTTGGACGACTTGATCGAAATACTACGGGTCTGATTTTACTCACGAATGATGGAGATTTGTCACTGAAGTTGGCACATCCCTCACACAAAGTTCAGAAACGCTACCGGGTGTACCTCGACAAACCCATCTCTCAGGCACACTTTGATCAAATTAAAGCTGGAATTGAACTGGATGATGGACCTGCCCCAGTACAAGATCTTGAAAATCTTGATGGTACTGGGCAAGAACTACTGATTAACATCTTAATTGGCAGAAACCGGATTGTAAGACGGATATTTGAGTTCTTAGGATATAACGTCAAACAGCTGGACCGCGTATATTTTGGTGGTCTCACAAAAAAAGGTTTACCCCGCGGACAATACCGACATTTAGATGCAAGAGAGGTCATTATGCTAAAACACTTTGTTTGATCTTTAGGGGGTATAAGTGACTCCAAAACTGAATCCGCTTCCCAGCGTGGTCTTTGTTTTTTGCACATTCCAATTACCACCCAGAAAGATTTTTATCCGAGAAATCTCATCCGCGTTACCCCCTCCCATATTGAAGCCAACTTGTGTTCCAAAATAACCAGCCCGGGAAAACTGTAGCATCAACCAACCAATGGATCGATAAGAAAGAGAACTTCTCAGTATGTAATTTGTGGGCAGCAATGATACTTTACGACATAAGAAATCAGTGGTTAAGATAGCTTCTTCAGCTAAATACACATCCACTCCAAAATTGGTGTTCCATTCCCAATTTCTTTCGATACTGAATGAATTGAATTTATCCTCAAAAGGCAAAAACCTGCCCACTGCTAGTCCCGAATGAATTTGCACTGGTGATGCATATGTTGGTTGGCCCGTGAAATATTGAAATCCTACATTAAGGGCTGGGGGCATTATACGCCCTGGAGTCAAATCGGATAGAAGGATATCATTTTGATCATCTAGAATTAAATGATTTGCGTCAAATTTCAATTGATTCACCTTGACTGCCAGCCCCATGGCTACTTGGTCTCTTCCGGTCATCCCAACAGAAAAATGATAAGCATATGTCAATTCCATGCCATTACGCACGAGAGGGCCGATTTTGTCAGACAGTAAATGTAGACCCAGTGCCGTGTTTGTCCTTTTCATGGGCATTGCGATCGCCAAACTAGCTAAAGACGGACTGGACTGAAGCTCCCGGAACCTTCGACTGTGGTAAAGGGCCACAGAAAGGTTTGAAAACTTATTTAAAAGAGCTGGATTAGAAAGATGCTGCAGGTCGGGGTGATCTGGCCAATCCCTCCCTGTCTGCCCACTGATTGACCCAAGGAGAAAAAGAACATATATGATAATGTTGAGTAACCGCATCACTAATCCCTCAATATAGTTAAATCACTGTCTATTTTTAGCACTTGTTCTTGATAATCAAGTAATAATGTATAAAAATAAATTCCCTCTGGTAATGGATCACTCTGTTTTCCGGTGCCCTGCCAATCGTTTTTATATTCCAGGTCTTGATATACAAGTACACCATCTTGATTGTATACCCTAAGTTGGGACCTACGAAAACGACCCAGACCATCGAAAAACAGGTAATCATTGCTTCCATCTCCATTA
>JAGQWV010000626.1 GCA_020437045.1 Saprospiraceae bacterium
GACTTAGGATCTAGTGCCGCGAGGCGTGGGAGTTCGAGTCTCTTCACCCGCACCAATAAGGAAAAACGGTTGTCAGATGGCAACCGTTTTTTTTATCCCGGCAGTCTGTGATGTGCAACTGATCGATTTACTAAAAATAGATCAACGAGTTTCTCCACATTCGCGAACCTTATTTGTTTTAAAGCGTTGGGAGTACTATTTTTGCGGCCATTTTAGGCATTAGGGGGCTTTAAGTCCATCTACTCTATTTTTCTAATTACAATTATAAGTTCACAATGAGTGTAGTTCGCACAGATAAAAGTAATCATGAAGCTGAATTGGCAGTCAACATTGTCAAGAGTGATTACCAGAGTAAGCTATCTGAAGAATTGAAGAAATATCAACAAAAGGCACATATGAAAGGCTTTCGGAAGGGAAAGGTGCCAATGAGTGTCATCCGGAAGATGTATGGCAAAGCAATGTTGTCTGATGTCATTAATGGACTGATTCAGGAGCGATTAGGCGGATATCTGGAAGAAAAAAATCTCGATATACTGGGACAACCTCTTCCTTCTAAAAATCAGGAGATTTACGATTTTAATCTGGATAGCGGCCAGGATTTTACCTTTCTCTTTGACGTTGGCCTCTCTCCTCAGTTTGATCTGGTGGGAGTCGATTCCTCTACCGTCTTTCAGGTGCCTAAGGTTGATGTGACCGGAGAGATGATTGACAAAGAAATGGAGGCACTTCAAAAAAGATTTGGGAAAGAGATACACCCGGAGTCGGACTTCCGAGATGATGACCGGCTACTACTAAATGCCAAAGAGTTGGATGGAGATCAGTTGAAAAAGAAAGGTTTTGAGACATCCTTCCAGATTTTAATCTCCAACATTGCCGACGAAACCCTACGCGAGCAAGTCAAATCCATGAAAAAGGGTGATACCTTTCGATTTGATATATATCAGTTAGAACCTAATCGTACCGAAGAATATGTGAAAAAGTACCTGCTAAACCTTGAAAAAGATGAAATGGACAAGGAAGTGGGAAATATGTTTGAGGCTACCTTAAGCGAAGTAAATCGTATTGCACCGGCCGAATTTAATGAGGAGTTTTTTACCCAGGCTTTTGGGGAAGGGGAAGTGACGTCTGAGGATGAAGCACGCGCAAATATGAAAGAGAATATTGGAAAATATTATGATCGTCAGGCGGAGGCACTCCTATTTCGGGATTTTCAGGAGCGATTATTGGAATTAAATCAGGTGGAGTTTCCTGATGCATTTTTAAAGCGATGGCTGATTGCCAGTAATGAAAATTTGCAGAATGATCAACTTTCCAGAGAGTATCCCGATTTTTCCCGGAACCTCCTGTGGACGCTCATCGAAAGAAAAATCAAAGACAAGTATGAATTGAAGGTAGAGATAGATGAGGTCAAGGCTATCATGCGTAATCAAATCAGACAGTATTTTGGCAATTACCCAGTCACTGATGACATGTTGGAAGGTTCCGTAGATCGGATGATGGCCAATCAGGAACAGTTCAATCGGGCATACGAGGAAGCAATGTCGGATAAAATCTTTGAGACCGTTCGGGATCAGGTGACTCTCGAGGACGATGTGATTAGCCTCGAGAAGTTTCAGGAGATGGTGACCGTGGCACAGGCGGCCCACCAACATCATCATGATCACGATCACCACGACCACGATCATGATCATGATGATTACGGCGAAGAGGAATGATTCTTGAAGTCTATTTAAACATTTTGCGAAGAAATAGATTATAAAGATGGTCTGTTTATGACAATTGCTATTTTACATATAATAAATAGAGAGAATTATGTTTAACAAAGATGAGTTTAAAAAATACGCCACCAAACACATGGGTATGTCTACCATGCAT
>JAGQWV010000627.1 GCA_020437045.1 Saprospiraceae bacterium
GAGAAAACCTGCTTCGATTAGTACACTGGGCATCACGGTATTACGCAATACCAAAAAACCGGCTTGCTTTACCCCGCGACTCACACGCTGACCGTGATTCTTAAATTCTTCTTCGATCAGATTAGCCAGGGCGATACTCTGATCCAGAAAAGCATTTTGGTACATACTGAGCATGATATGCCCCTCGTCGGAATTGGGATCATAGCCGTCGTAATGTTGTTCGTAGTTATTTTCCTGGGTGATGACCGAGTTTTCCCGCTTGGCTACCATCAAATTATCTTCTGCCCGGTGCAATCCCATCACAAACGTTTCGGTACCCAAGGCACTGTTTCGTTTGGCGGTAGTGTTGCAATGGATCGAAATAAAGATGTCGGCTTCATTGCGGTTGGCAATGGCAGCCCGCTCATGCAATGGTATAAATTCATCCATTTTCCGGGTATAAATAACTTCCACATCGGGATGATGTTTTTTAATCAATTGACCCACCCGAAGGGTAATATCTAAAGCAATGTCCTTTTCTTTGGAGTTTTTTCCCGAACATCCACCATCTTTGCCGCCATGGCCGGCGTCCAGAACCACCTTTTTGACTCCGTCAGATCCTATCGAAGGTATGGGATCCACGTCGTCAAAGTTGCTTAATGAAATATTAAAATAATCATAATCAGGCAGCGAATAGGCTACCTTTGCGCCTTTAATTGATGCATTTGCCGTTATAGAGAAGCAAAATATCAGTAGACCGAGAGATAGAGTGCTGAATGCCGATAAATAGCGTTTCATAAGTCACTGTTTTTATATTAAAAATTTTAATAATATATAGTTAGCAAAAATATTGCCAAAAGTTCTTGAAATCAATATATTACATACAATTTTTTATTTTAATATGTATTTCAACTACGCTGAAGGGTCAAGTAGATAGTATGGGCGTTAAGCCTATACCAGTGGCGGCAGACTCTGTGTCTGTACTTGATTCAGTACCCCGGTTGAGGGGAGTGGTAGCATTTTCAGCCGATACGCTGGAAGATTTGGTTGATTATAGTGCGACAGATTCTATTATTTTTGATAACGCAAATCATCTGATATACTTGTATGGGGAGGCAAGTATTAAGTATCAGACCTATTCAATTACAGCAGATTTTATCCGGGTAAACCTGGATAGCAGCATTGCTCTGGCAGAACAATTGCCGGATAGTCTTAAGAAAAAAGATCCTTTAGACGAGTTGCGGGAGGAACCCGCAGAGGCAGAACCCGAGGAGGAATTACCTTTGACACAGGAACAACTGGATTCGATTTATCTTGACTCTTTAAATGGCATTACCCCCCTGGACAATAAGCGGTTGGTCAACGATGTTCCCAAAGAGCGCAATGAAGATGGCCGGCCTTTTTTTGACGATGGCAGTACCCAGTTTACAGCCAAAAGGCTACGGTATAATTTTAAGACCAGACGGGGAAAGGTCTATGATGTACTCACCGAAGAAAGTAATATGTTTATCCATGGAAGTGAAACAAAATTTGTTTCTGCCGGCCAGGATACTAATGCCGTGGATTACGTCTATAGTCAAGATGTGATTCTTACCACTTGTAATGCTGAGCATCCGCATTACGGCATTCGCAGTAAAAAGCAGAAGATTATTCCTAACCGACAGGTGATTGTCGGACCCAGTAATCTGGAGATCGCGGGGGTTCCGACACCCTTTATCATTCCCTTTGGATTTTTTCCTATTGCCCGGGGAGCTAAAAACGGATTAATATTTCCGAGTGATTACGAATACTCCGATCAATGGGGGTTTGGACTCAGGGACATTGGTTATTATTTTCCTCTGGGCGAACATTTTGACCTCGAACTACTCAGTGATATATACTTTAACGGTAGTTGGGGTATCAAAGCCAATTCGCAGTATCGCAAGCGCTATAAATATAGTGGAAGCATCAACATAGGATTTTCCAACCGGATCGGGGAGGTTTATAATCAGGAATTGGGTGCGTTGGTAAAAGATCCGCGCAAGTCCTTTAGTATCAACTGGTCGCACACTCAAGATCCGCGGTCTCGACCCAACCAAACCTTTAGCGCCAGCGTGCAGATGCAAACCAGTGGATATGACCAGCTAAACTATAATGATGCCTCTAGAGTATTAAACAATTCGTACTCCAGTAATATCGCCTTTCGTAAGAAATTTGTCGGGACTCCTTTCGCTGTGTCAGCCAACGTACGACATTCGCAAAACACCCGGACGAATGAGATGCAGTTTACCCTGCCGGATATCAATATCTCCATGAACCGGATATTTCCTTTTAAGAGCAATAAGCGCAGATCTCCGGAGCCTAAATGGTATGAGAAGATATCACTGCAATACACCGGTAAGGTCCTCAACCGGATCAAGACCCAGGATACGCTCCTCTTTAGTCAGCCACTATTTACCAATGCCGATTTCGGGGTAGATCACGATCTGAATTCCAGTGCTTCCTTTAATGTTTTAAAATATTTTAACATTACTCCATCGGTAAGGTATGGGGAGAGCTGGTATTTTAAAACGGTGCAACGGACCTTTGATCCGAATATTGAAATCGAGTATGATACGGTGTACAACGCAGACAGTTCGGATTTTACCGAGATCCCTGCTGATACACTGAGTTTTGGACAGGTGTTACGAAAAACTATTCATGGCTTTAAACCCCTGCGGCAATATTCCGCCTCACTATCGATGTCGACGACCATCTTTGGCTCATTGGGTGTGGGTCGTAAAAAGGGTTGGTTTAGAGGAGTAAGGCATGTGGTCAAACCGACGATATCTTTCAATTTTTCTCCAGATTACACGGTACCGAGCCTGGGCTATGTGGACTATGTACAGCAGGATATCCGTGATCCGACGGAGATAGCCTATTCATTATTTGAGGGTGCACTTTTTGGGAGCCCGTCACTCAGTGGACGGCAGATGGCTTTATCCTATGCAATCAATAATTTGTTTGAAGCAAAGGTCTTTTCGCAAAAAGATACTACGGAAAAGAAGATCAAATTATTCAACAGTATAAATATCAACGGTTCACACAATTTTGTGTCAGACTCTCTGAAGTGGAGTGAAATTAATCTAAGTGGAAGCACACAATTTTTCAAAGGATTGTCTCAATTAAATTTTAGTATGGTCTATGACCCCTATGACCGGGATCGCACTACCATGCGCCGGATCAATAAGTTTTACTGGGATACCGAGGGAAAGATACTGCGTTTTGACCGGGCTGCGGTACGGATCAGTACCGGGATGACGATCGATCAGATCCGCAAACTGTTTAAAGGAGAAGAGGTAGGGCTGCAATCACGTGGGGGCAGCCGGAGGGGAAGCAGTGATCAATCGCAGGATAATGAAGAGGAGTCACTGACTGATCTGTTTAAGGATTTTCGGCTCAGTCATGACCTGGTCTTGATGTGGACGATGCAGGCTGACGGGAGCAAAAAGCTGGATATTATGACCAACTCCATCAATACCCGGGGCAACATCCGCTTATCACCCAATTGGGATATATCGGTAGGCAATATCGGTTATGATTTACGGTCAAAGCGGCTCACTTATCCGTACCTGGGATTTACACGTAATCTACATTGCTGGGAGATGGGCTTTAACTGGGCACCTCAACGAGGTACTTATAGTTTTTTCATCCGCGTAAGACAGGATCCATTGAGTTTTATCAAAATACCATATCAACGAAACAATCAGGATGTACGTTTTTAGATTGTATGGTTGCCGCGAGGATGAGATATTAAAATAAAATTAATCATGACTTTAGTCATAATTTTACTATATTGACTCTTTCCACCAAAATCGTCAACCAATGCCCTCTGACACTGATCAGGTAATTCGAGTTAAAGTAGGTTTATTTTATCATCGCGGTGCCAAGCATATCGGTATATCATTTGCTTATGATGCGGACATGTTGCGCCGGGTTAGGCAACTTCCGGGAAGCAGGTATTCAGGTACTCGGCGATGCTGGTACATTCCTAATAATGATGAGAGCTGGGCCGCATTTCTGCGAGCTGATATTCCACATACAATAGTTCATCAATTCGACAACACTGTTCGTACCTTCACAAATAGTGATAATGACGACATAGCATCGCCCCCAGTGGTGATACGCCAACCGGCACCTCCCTCCGAAGGTACACAGAGGGATTCCGGCATAAAGGTCACACAGACTAAAAAGACTGATGCTGATCTTGCATCATTAAATATTGAGTGGAATAATCGCTATTTTTTAGTTAGACTAGTCTATCGGAAAGACCACGTGGCATATCTTAAGGCGCTACATGGTACATGGTGGAATAGCAAGTATGGACAATGGGTGGTATCAGCTTCTTTCGAAAATCTGGAAAAACTGCAAAGCTATTTTCACTATTGGGAGGAAGATCTTTATCAACGTCTGGAACAATTGATGCGGTTGAGAGAAAATCCGATTATTTTGGAGCTTTACACATCACCTGAATTTACGGATTATTTTATGGTAAAGCTCCGAGGATTTGGGGCCGACTATGATTTTTTACGCCACTTATCGGATCGCAGTTACGATAAGGATCGAAAAATTTGGAAGCTCCCGCTCCGGCAGAATCTAATCGACCGCATATTACAGTACTATAAGCTGAAAGGAGCAAAGATTGTGAATCGACTTGCGGCTAAAGATGCAAAGGAATATCACAAGCAGAAGCCCGGGATTTCTGATTGGAACAAATATTTTCTCCGAAAGGTCCCAAAACCGTACCACGAGATCATGGAAGAATACATGGCAACCCTGATCCGGCAAAACTATTCGAAAAGCAGCGTACAAAGTTATACGTCGGCTATGATAAAGTATGTACACTTTTTACAGGGAAAGCCTATAAGCAAGAGTACGGCTGAGGATGTAAATCATTATTTAGACAGTTATGCTGATCAGCCTCGATCAGAGAGTTTTTACAATACCATTATTAGCGCTATTAAGTTTTACTATGAGAAAGTGATTTTTTTACCAGATTTTGAATTGGATCGGATTGAACGACCTCGCAAGGGAAAAACGTTGCCGACGATCCTCAGCAGGGGTGAAGTAGAAAAAATGCTGCATTGTACAAAAAACCTGAAGCATATTAGTATGTTATATGCGATCTACAGTAGCGGGCTTCGGCTTTCGGAATTGCTGGGACTGCGACTGCAGGATATCCATTGGGATCGTGATCAGATATTGGTAAAGGGAGGTAAGGGTAATAAAGACCGGATGGTAATGTTGAGTCAGGTACTCAAAGAAGTGATGCGCATGTATGTAGATCAGTATAAACCGGTATACTGGTTATTTGAGGGTGCGGACCAAAAGCACCAGTATTCTGATCGGAGTGTGCAGCAGGTGGTGCGGAGAGCGGCCAAGGAGGCAGGAATCTTGCGTAAGGTTACACCGCATACGCTGCGGCATTGTTTTGCCACCCATCTATTGGATGGAGGCACTGACATCCGTTATATTCAGGATTTGTTGGGACATAAGGATATAAAGACTACGCTGGTCTATACCCATGTCACGACCAGGCGAATATCAGAGATAACCAGTCCGCTGGATCAATTAAACTTAAAGAACAGGGAAGATGAAAAACCGAAGGAATAATACAGAAATGCTTCGCATATAAGTAAGTTACCTGGCATATCAAGACTCAAA
>JAGQWV010000628.1 GCA_020437045.1 Saprospiraceae bacterium
ATTATCCGGTATAATACACAAGTTATTTAATGGCAAATTATTAGCCGTCGCCAACTTTCTGAAGTATATTATTGTAAGACGGAGAACTACGATAGTGTTAATTGTTCGCTGATTGAACCGAAATTGGTGGTTATTTTTACTTCACATTACATGAAAAAAAATGTGAGTTAATCTTTGATTTCGGATGTTTTTTTTTGAACTAACTACCCATATCGCTATCTTAAGACCATGAGAAAGAGAATTATGATCGTGACAGGTGATGCCGGAGAAAGTTATGAGACACTCTATGCCAGGCATCGGTTTGAGGAAGCCAATTTCGAAGCTGATATTGTGGCACCCTCAAAAAAGACTTTAAATCTTGTCATTCATGATTTTGAACCAGGTTGGGATACTTATAAGGAGTCCCCAGGCTACAAAGTCGATGCGGACCTGACATTTGATGATGTGCGGGCCGATGATTACGAGGCGATTCTGCTTTTGGGAGGAAGAGCCCCAGAATATCTGCGGCACAATCCTGTTTTGATAGGTTTGGTGGAGAGTTTTGCCAGGCAGGATAAATGGATCTTCTCCATCTGCCATGGTATACAGATTCTGCTTGCCGCCGGTCTTGCTCCCAAACGAAAGCTCACCTGCTATGAGCATATCCGTTACGAAGTAGAATCGAATGGTGGTATCTATTGTAGCCACGAAGAAGCGGTGCGAGATGGAAAAATTGTCACGGGACAGACCTGGCAATCGCATCCCGATTTTTACCGACTGGTCTTTGAGTGCCTGGCTGAGACCTAATGCAATTGATGTAAAACGCCGTTAAAGCGACGTTTGTGCTTACGGCGACGTTATAATATATTATTGACTACATACCCGGATCTATGATGAAAAGCTCTACCTCTTTGATTTTAATGCTAATTTTAGTCTCTTCGGTGGTTTGTTCTGCGCAACGTGCGCAACGTAAACAGACGTTTAAGCCTTCTGAAGTGAATAAAATGCCCATTGTACTTCTTGATGTAGTGGACAAGAAGATTCCCAAATCACATTTATTCAAAGTATCCAATTCTTCTATATCGATCATCAATAAGACCATTCATGATCATACCCAACGTCCTATGTATTTCAGTGGAGAAGTGCCACTGGATCAGATAGAATCTATTGTATTGATCTCAAAAAAGAGGAGATTTAAAACTAACATGATCGGTGCCATAGTTGGTGGTACCGTGGGCTATCTGGTTGGGCGGCAATTCAGACCGGATCCTATTCGTCAGGTCAATATTGAGTTGGCATCGCAACCCCCGGTCAATGGATTTATCGAGCCGATTTTGGGTGGAATTGTTGGTTTAGGTCTCGGGGCGGTGATCGGTGATTTATTTACGCCAATCTATATTGATAATGTACATCGTAACCAGAAACAGGCCATCGATACACTAAAAGATTATACGTTTTCTCCTCGAAGGAAATCCAAAAAGAAGAAATCCAGAAGAAGATAAGAGTGTATCTATTAAGACACCTTTTCCGAGGTCCACTTGTACAAACATTTAATTATGGAGATCATCCAAGGGTCCAGATATTTCCCACTTCACTTTCAGGGATACAACCTTTAAATCCTCCCGGCACCGGATCATAATTTAGTACTTCAGAACCAATTTTTTCGGAGGTAAAATATCCCAATAAGCTGAGATTTTTCAGCGTAAAGAAAAGGGCCCGGATTGGTTCCTGAGGATGACTGGAAGCCAGTCTCAGAAGTTCGGCCACCTGATCGTTGTTGCAGGCAGATATCTCGCTGTCAAATTTAGTTTTGGCGAGGTCTTCGACAAGAAGAAATCCTTCACGAAATTTTAGTTGTTCTTTTTCAGATACAGCCTCTGCCAACATTAGATCCACAAAGCGATCAACATTTACCTCCAGTGCACCAGGGGTTTTCGAGGCTGGAAGCATTTGGTCTATCAGTCGACGAATATTCGGAAATGAACGCTCTTCAAAAAATAGGGGTATATATTCAGGCTTCTCTGGTTGACAGCTTTCAATGACAGTCAGTAGAAGTCCAGCTGAACCGCTGTAGCCCAGGAATTTCGCAGTCCTGATGATAGCATCTCTTCTATTTAATTTAGTAGCGGTAGACATGGATCGATTTAATTATAAAATTTGCACATTTTGTGTGTATTACAAAGTCAACAAAAGCGCTTCAATAACTTCTATGGGTTTTTGAATTTCTTCTTCCGTATTGTAATAGTGTGGAGCAAATCGTACAATCCAGTCAATGCCTTTTTCCTTAAAATCAATCAAAGCATTTAGTTTGTTTCCAAAAGAGCAATTAATTTTTGCTTCTTTGAGCGCCTCTTTCAGTTGAGCTGGACTAAGTACTTTGGAATGAGCGGTGACAATGGCTCCCAGATTCGAACCTCTGTCCATCACCTCGATTCCGTCCAGCTGGTTTAGTCCGGAACGCAAGTTATCTGCCAACATACGGCATCGTTGTTCAATGACCGGCATGGTCACTTTACTGGCGTATTGTATAGCCCTAAGTGCACCAAACATGAGAGCATACGATCTCTCCCAATCTTCAAAACGAATAGCATCGTCATGCAACGTAAATGATCCTTCCTCCATCCAGTCTGCCCCCCGCATATCCATATAAAGAGGATGTCGGCCTTTATCAAGGATATGATCACTGACGTAGAGAAAACCGGCTCCACGGGGCCCACGTAAAAACTTTCGAAAAGTGGCACTATAGAAATCGCAATGGATTTTTTTGAAATCAACTTGTAATTGTCCTGCCGATTGACATCCATCTACCAGATAAATAAGGTCATATTCTTTACAAATCTTACCTGCTTCCTCAACCGGTTGAATTAGTCCGGAGTTGGTTGGAATATGCGTGAGAGAAAATAGGACAGGTTTATATTTTTCGATATCGCTTTTTAATGCATCGAGGTCGATCTCCCCACTGGGTAAGTTGGCAACAATTTTTATTTGAATACCCAATCGTTTGTGCATGCTTAGGAAAGCCACAAAATTCGACACATAATCATTGGAAGAAGTCAAGATGACATCTCCCGGTTTAAAATCAATTGCACTAAGAGCCCGGTTGTAAGCATCGGTGGCATTAGCGGTAAAAGCAATATTCTTTGATTGTGCTCCAAAAAGTTTGGCCGTTTCCGTATAGAAGGCTTTGGTATATGGAGCACGATAAGCAGCTGCTTCATATCCACCCATACTAGCCTCCAAATCAATTTGATTTTTTACCGCATCAATGACCGGAGTTGGCATCAGTGAGGCACCGGCATTATTTAGGTGCGTGTAAAATTTTGTTCCCGGAGTGTCTTCTCTCCATAGGGTTATATCATTCATCTATTTTCCATCATATTAATTCCAATAAATTGGAAGATCCAATCGGGCGGGAAACCGTAAATCCTTCGCCATATTCAACACCTATCTGGCGCCCATATCCTCTCGCCCGGGCCTTGATATATTCCAGAAAATCAGCTCCTGATATAGGTGAATCAGCTTCCATACTCTCTGGATCATAAAACTGGGATGAATAAGCTAAAATACTTTCCATCTTCTTGTCCATATAGGGAGTAATGTCTACGATTACATCTGCCAGCAACATTTTATCCTGTACGTAATTGTAGATGGCTTTTGGTCGCCATCGTTCCTGACGGTGCCCATCACGATCGTGGGTTTCAACCTTATTAAGTCCGGCCAGAAAGCAGGCATCATATATAAGTCTTGCCGCTCTGCCATGATCGGGATGTCTGTCATCAATTGCATTTGCCAGAACTATTTCGGGTTGATATCTTCTAACCGCAGCAGCGATCTGTAGTTTGTATTCAGGAGTTGGTTCAAAAAATCCGTCTGGGATCTTTAGTATCTCCAAATCATCCACCCCAAGAATCTCTGCCGCTTTTCTGGCTTCCTTTTTCCTTAATGTAGCGTTGCCCCGGGTTCCTAACTCTCCTTCGGTGAGGTCCAGGATAGCTACCTTATGACCTAAATCGATATGTCTGAGCAGTGTGCCGGAACAGCTAAGTTCTACATCATCTGGATGTACTCCAATCGCCAGTATATCTACTTTTGTTTTGGATTTTACCATTTCAATAAGTTTGCTCCCCACGTAAAGCCACTCCCAAATGCGGCCAGGCAGATCAGATCACCTTCTTTGACTTTTCCTAATTGATACGCTTCAGAAAGAGCAATCGGTATCGAAGCGGCAGTGGTATTTCCGTATTTCTGAATGTTATTATGCACTTGATCGTCACTCAGTTTAAGTACTCGCTGTACAAACTGGCTGATGCGCAGGTTTGCCTGGTGAGGTATTAAAAGGTCAATGTCAGAAGGTTGGTATCCTGCATCGCCCAGTACCTCGTGTATCACCTGGGGAAATTTCTGCACCGCATATCGAAATACATGTTGGCCATTCATATTGGGATAAATCAGTGCATCATCCACCATTTTCTGAGTGATAAACACCGTATCGAAAGGATTATCAGAGAATCCATATTTATCCTGGTCACCATGGTAACCACCATGACAACCCGGACTGATAAAGGCTAATTCCTCTGCCTCTCGTCCATCAGAGTGCAAACGGGAAGCAAGTAAGCCTTGATCTTCTTTTTCCGTAGGTTGCAGAATAACAGCTCCGGCACCATCTCCAAAAATGACTGATACATTCCTTCCCCTGGTGGTGAAATCCAGTCCCATACTATGCATTTCCGCTCCGATGAGCAGCACGTTTTTGTACATTCCAGATCGCACAAACTGATCCGCAACGGACATTCCATAAACGAATCCCGAGCACTGGTTCCGAATATCCAATGCTCCAATTTCGGTGCCCGAAATGCCCAGTTCCCGCTGAACCAAGACTCCGCAACCAGGAAAGAAGTAATCGGGACTTAAGGTGGCAAAGATGATAAAATCAACAT
>JAGQWV010000629.1 GCA_020437045.1 Saprospiraceae bacterium
TTACCATCGAATATCTTCGGGACACCAAACAAGTACATCAACTCCTTTATGCCTATTCACCCGATGTGGTAAGCGACACCATGGAATACCTGGACCGATATCCGGGAGATGAATATGTGGATATAATGGGTCTCGATGACTATCGGGATTTGGGCGTCAATGCCGATCATAGTATGTTGGCCAAACGCCTGGAAATGTTGGTTGTCCTGGCCGAGGGCCATGGAAAGATTGCTGCCTTAACGGAGACTGGACAAGAAAGGATTCCAGAAAAAAACTTCTGGACCGAGACGCTTTTAGCTCAGTTACTCAGTAATGAAAAAACAAAGAGGATAGCCTATGTGATGGTATGGCGTAATGCCCGACCAAGTCATCATTATGGCCCGGTCAAAGGTCATCCTTCTGCAGAAAACTTTAAAACCTTCGCGGACAATGATATCATATGGTTGCTGAAGGATTTACCAAAGTGGCAGTGAAAGGAAACCATTACTGATTAGCGAGTACCCTAGCTGCCGAAACGTTTAAGATTGCGTTCACGGGCCTTCTCCCGCTCCTCCTCCCTGTTTTTCGGAGTGGATAGTGTGGTCATATGATCGAGCAAATATCTGATCTGATTAGATATTTTATCTACCGATTCATAGAAAAGTGCTTCGTTGGCTTTGGAAGGGGTATTCGATCCGCTTACCTTGCGCACATATTGAAGGGCAGAGGCATAAATTTCTTCGTCCGTGGCCGGAGGTTCGAAATTGAATAGCGTTCTGATGTTTCGGCACATTTCGAATTATTTGGAATTTAATTAGTGATGTATTCTCACTCCAAACTTAAGCTTTTCCAGACGAAATTGTCAACACCGATAGCTATCGTAATGTTAAGACCAACTTCTAAACAAACTATGTGGCAAGCGTTTAGATTATCCTACAACTTCGGTCTCATGCTTAAAAATATCCGTAGGCATTTCGTCCTGCGACTCGTAGTTTAGTCGTTTCATTTCCCTTTGAATCTCTTTCACTGTCTTTCTCGAACCGTCATGACTCCAGCCGGGAGGTCCGAAAATATACATAAACTTGGCTTTCCACGTGGGTGCTGTTCTTACATCTTTCCAAATGTCCCGGTATTCATGTGTCAAAATATCAATTGGATTATAAGATCCGGGAGGATGCAAAACGCCGAAATGTGTTTTGTGTGACTCGTTCAAATCTTTAAAAGTACCAAACAATCGATCAAAGAGGTTAAGGTATCCTCCATGGTTTTTATCAAGGTATTCCAGATTGGAAGAGTGATGAACGTAGTGATGTTTATGTGTATTTAAAATCTTTTCCAACCATCCCAAACGGGGAATAAATTGAGTATGAAGCTGAAACTGCCAAAAAGATTCAATGACCATGCAAGTCATCACCATGATTGGATGAAATCCTATAGCAGGCAGCCACATGTAAAACAAAGGCTTATAAAAAAGTGTCACCCAGCCATTGCGTACTCCTGTGCCAAGATTAAAGTTTTCGGATGAGTGATGGACAATATGAGCGGCCCAGAAAAACCGGATCTCATGGTTAGCCCGGTGAAACCAGTAATAGGAGAAATCATCTAGTATCTGGCATATCAACCAGGTGTACCATGCCCATCCAAAAGCCGTATATCCCAAAATATTGGTGTTTACCCCATTTACTTCCGGGTTAAAAAAATAGTAAATAACAAAAAAGAATCCCAGAGTGACGGCTTTGGTAAAGACGGCAATTAATGCAGATCCAATACCTAAAGAGGAACTGGCTGCTAAATCCTTCCACTCATATAACTCGGGATCATATTTAAGACTGAAAAAAATCTCGACTATAATCAATAATACAAAACAAATACCTCCAATAGTCTGTATACTTGCAAAATCCATAAAGTGTTTCTATCTATACGTACCAAAATATAATAAGAAGAAAAAAAACCCACATCTGAAATCCGTCGATCTCAAATAAAATTTGTAACAATACAAAGGGGTTCAAAAGACCTAAGACAGAATTTTGTCTTAAAAAACTGAAGATGACTGAAACTAACTGATCAAATGTAAAGAATTACTCCAATATTTCTAGTGTTACCACGATAAATAAGAAAATCAATGACGGATGAAATAGACATTAAGGCATAAACTTGTCCCTAAAACAAGTTCGATGACCGGTAATGACCGATCACATCAAAATCTAGTCTACTTTTGATGATTTCCGCCAAATCGACCTGTATTAACAACGTAGCTTCCTCGTCATAGATGGGACCTGCCAAAATCTCACCATAAGGCGAGACAATGCAACTTCCCCCTCTGCACAGTATTTCCGGTTGATCATCTTCCAACAAATTGAGTTGTTCGACTTCGTAATCCTCTTTTCTAAAATATTGATTACTACTAAGTACAAAAGATCTGCTTTCGCATGCGATATGCCTCATCGATGCAATCCAGGTATCCCGTGCATCGGCCGTAGGAGCCAGATAAAATTCCAGGCCGCTCTTATACAATTTCATTCGGGCTTCTGGCATGTAGTTTTCCCAACAGATCAAACTACCAATTCTTCCCACTTCCGTATCCACTGATCGAATACAAGTACCATCTCCTTCTGCCCAGATCACCCGTTCTGTTCCTGTTGGTTTGATCTTCCGATGCACATGCAACAAGTTACCTTCTGCATAATGTAATACGCTACAGTATAAAGAAGAATTTAGCTTATCTCTTTCCGTCACGCCTACTACCAGGTGAACATGGTAGTCCTTTGACATGGCGGCCAACTTCTTCGATATCTCACCATCCAGGCAAATACTGTTCTGATAATACTTCAACCATAGATTCCTTCCAGCTTCGGTCCGTCTTCCAACGGAAGTTCCAAAAGTAAACCCGCGAGGATATCCAGGTAACAGGGATTCAGGGAATAAAACCAGTTTACAATTCTGCTTCTTCAATGTGCTAAGCGTCGACTCTATCTTCGATAAAGTCGCTCTATTGTCAAAAAAAACTGGTGTCATTTGCACCACAGCCACATTTACTTTGCTCAATTTTAGATCTGTCATATTCTCGATTATATGGGTATTCATTGACCCAATGAATACTTCTGCTGATCAAAAGCCTTAGATTGGGATCCTCAAAACTTCTCCTTATTTCCAGATTATCCTCATTTCTCTACTCCCTTTAGATAGAGTTGGTCCTTTTCCGGATTTACATTGCTTCATTGGATACACCGTCGATGTGTCATGAAAATTAGCAGACTATATGTCGTAGTATTGATTTCAATTTTACAAAGCTTATTATAGCAATAAATACCTGAATCAACAGTAAAATATAATAATCTGTGCGGTCACCACCATTTCGATCTCGGAAAAAATCATCTAATCCAAAAAAATACCCCTTGTCCAAGGACCGGAAAGTTCTAAATCTTTTTATCCTAAACCAAAGAAGTGATGAATTCCAGGTATAGTACTAGTGGAAAAGGGAGTAAGTAAATAATAAAGAAATAAATCATTAAAAATCCAACAATCCAGTTTCTTAATGAATGACCGGGGTTTCTTCTATATGGTTATTCAATGGACTGCGTTAATAGCGCTAAATAGGTATAGATTCCTTCCAGGTAATTTCCGATACGTATATTTTCATTGGGACTATGCTGATTATTGTCCCGATTGACAATGGGTACTGTCACTGCCGGCAGACCCAACGTCTGTACAAAAGGGGCAATAGGTATGGATCCCCCTGAAGTTCGGATCTTAATCGGTGTAACCCCAAAAAATCTGGTTAAGGCCCGATCGCACCATAAAGAAACATCTTCGGTAAAATCGGTGCGAAATGCTTCATAGGAAATTTCATAACTGAGTGAAATCAATTTAGGATAATTCTTCCTTTCTTCCTCTGTGGGCTCACCGGCACAAATATGATACCCCTGACTAATAATGTGTTGTATTACTAATTCAACCAATCGTTGAGGATCGGACTCCTTAACTGTACGGATATCAATATTGGCAACTGCTGCTGCAGGTACAATGGTACGCACCTTCGTCCCTACCCAAGCCGAAGACATGCCCTGAATATTGAGTGAAGGATATTGGATGGATTCCTGATAAGTGTCTGCTACTCCATCGGGTTCGGCAATTCCCAAATTCTCCCGAATGACAGCTTCATCGTCGGGCACGGCAGCCAGAACAACCCTGGTCATCGAATCCAAATGAATTCCATCATAAAATCCAGGGATGGTAACCCTCCCTCTATCATCTTTCATTGAGGCCAAAAGTTGAGCAAGTTTCAGCGCAGGATTAGGGGCATAGTTGCCGTAGTGACCGCTATGCTGTGGTACCCGGGGTCCGTATGTGGTTAGTCGCATCGTCGTAATTCCCCTGGCCCCAAAAGTAAGTGTTGGTCTGTTAGAAATATGGCGTGGTCCGTCAAAAATAACTAGCATATCTGCTTCAAGTTGCTTTCGATATTGTTTGACAGCATCAGGCAAATGTGGTGATCCCAATTCCTCCTCACAGTCCATGATGACTTTCAAATTGAAATTCGGTTGCCATCCTTTGGCTTGCATTATACGCAATGCCGTTATAAAGGCTGACACCGGGCCTTTAGCATCGGAGGCACTTCGACAAAATATCCGCCAGTCCGGATCAATAGTTTTATCCTCCAGTGTTTCCCACGGAAGGATTTTCCAGTCCATATTTACTTTCTCTTTCAATACCGGAATAAATGGATTAGGTTGCAACCACCGACCCGGATCAACAGGTTGTCCATCAATTTGCAAATACACTAACACCGTCTTGTCCGCTCCGGCAAAAGATTTCTCAGCCAACAAAATATCAATGCCATCTGTTGGCAATCTCTGAGTGCTGAAACCAAGATTTGAAAAAGCGTTGATTAACCAGCTGATATTTAACTGTAAGTCATCGGGATAATGCGCATCATTGGAAAGCGATAATAACGCCCTAAGTTGCTCAATAGACTCATGTAAAGTCTCATCTGCTGCGATTCTGATGTCCGATGGACTTTGTGCCTTGAAAGCAGATGATAGAACCAGAAAACAACCAAGGCAAAAATAGGATCTCAATTTCATCAAATTCAACTTGTAAGTAGCATAATTGCACCGGGATTCCTTTTATCCATCATCTTAGGACAAAATACCATCGCCGATTCCGCAGTATTAATACCTACTAAAGTACAATTTTTCGCACCATGAATTTTGTTCGATTAGATCCAATGCCTGAAGCTTTTTCACTGTATGGCCAGATTGAGTATAATGAAATCTTAGCCAAAAGGAGTGGTTCTGTCTACTGACTGGACAAGGATTAATGCACACCAATGGAGCTCTGTGAATAATGACCTAACCTTACTATCCATTTCTAGCATAAGTTCCGGAGATTATCGATACACAATCTCCCCTATCAAACCACT
>JAGQWV010000630.1 GCA_020437045.1 Saprospiraceae bacterium
TCAAAATATTTTTTCAATTACTTAAATCCACTATTCTACGATAATTCTTGTCAACAGCCTTCTCTGGGTACCATAGAAGTTTCGCTATGGATATCCGGTGTAGTTTCTGACCGCTCCAAGATTGCTGAAGAACGGTGGCCCTATATAATTTACGACAATCTCGAAATTGTCTTAGAATCCATTACTCCCTTGTACAAAGATTATGCTGCTTATATTGATCAGCTCCCCACCGACGTAGATTTATTATTTACCGATCAGCATGTCACCCCCACCAATATTCAAGGTGGTTACGGTATAATCGCTGGCAAATCTATACATTCGATTAAAATCAATATTCAATGATCCTTAGATATTCCGTTTTACTGGTGATTTCATTATCATTTTCCTCACCCTTATTGTACGCTCAGACTCTTTTTGTCGCCAAAAATCAGAATAAATTTGGCACTGCTTTCGAATGGTTAAACACCAATACAAATACCAGCCTGGTTATATGTCCTTCTTTCACCTATAGAGGTATCTTGACAGCCAGAGCCTGTGTAGGGTATCAGAATGGAAAGCAAAATAATCTGGAAGGAACCACCTCCAGTATCGGCCTAGAGCTCATGCTGCGACGAGCCCAAAAAGCAAAACAGCTGGGTATTAGTCTAGAGTCAATTTTTACGCGTATGATCTACCTCGAAAGTGGAACGAAATATACACCCTCTAAAAATTATTGGTCAAAAGCCAAGGTATATACCTTACTTGGTAATGCTGACCGGTGGAATTTTTATCCAATAGCATCACTAGGTATTTACAGAAGAAATGTAGGATTGACCCAAGCTTCCAGCAGTGTTATGCCCGGCCTGGGCTTAGGATTATCTAAAAGCAACATCTTCCTGAGCCTTAATCTGGATTTTGTGCAGAAATCTACACGGAATGTACTCAGCATTGGGTTTTTTCTATAAGGCTAATAAATTTTTCCACATGAATTAATGTTGGATCGTCATCTGATTTTACCGATGAAGGTAATCGTTAATAATTCCTTAAAGTAGCATTATAATTGTTGCGACAAAAGCTTCAATCGTTTTTCCCACTAACTAAAACTAATTTACATGCGTATCTGTATCACACTGGTAGCTTTGTTTTTTTTCTATAGTGGCTACAGTCAAAATTCAGCTAAATGGGATTTTAACTTTAATTTTCAATCGGATGCTTATTTAAGAGCCACTCAACCGACCGAAGCATTTGGCAAATCCAGTTTTAGAGGATGGTCGGCTAATCTGGAACGAACACTCTTCGCGAAAAAATATTTAAAACTCAGTGGCGGCCTTGGCCTTAGCTATAAAAAACAGGTTTTAACCGGTGATCGCTATGCTAATCCTTTTTCAAATGTCTTTCAAAAAGGTCGTGGCATTTATTATCTCACCGCACCTTTTACCTTAACCTATACGCGAAGTTCCGTCATTCAACCTTCTCTGACGGTCAGTCCGGGATTTGCCATTATCAATAATATTAAAAACGATCGACTTGGAATATTTCATCGTCCGCCAACCACAAATTTCTTGTCCATCATGCCTGGAGTTAATTTAAGAATATCAGACCGGATCAATGTTTTTGCAGGTATAAGCTTAAACAACTATGACTTATTTTCTAAGGGTTCCAACCGATGGGCTACCGGTTTTCAGATTGGCATCAAGGTCAATCTTCGGCATAGAAAAAAATAAGCCCATTATTTAATGCTCAATAAAAAAATGTTAGTCAAATGAAATCCACAGTATCTTTACTTACCTATTCAATCGCAATAACATTTCTCTCCGTTTTTACTTTGAATGCGCAGAATACCCATCCATCAAAATGGAGATTTGTGGCAAACATCCAGGATGCTTATCGAATTAACTACGCCCTTCCATTTGGGGCAGAAAGTAATTACCCGCACCAGACCGGCTGGTCCATGGGATTTGACCGATCATTGCTCTATAAAAACCATTGGAATCTCAGATTAGGTCTAAGTTTCACAAAACAAAATGAAATCTGGAGCAACAATCGCTATTGGAACCTCTTTGAAAAACCAATTACCAAAAGAGATAATCAATATTATCTGGCTTTTCCCATTTCCCTAAGTTCCACCAGGGGACGAAGGTTTAATACATTTTTTCAAGTCGAACCAACCTTCAACCTCAACGATGCCACAGATAATTTTGTCAACTTTTCACCAGGTATCGATTACAAATTAAATCGCTTTACCAGTCTCTATTTTAGTCATGGCCTTCAGGTTAGAAACTTCTTTTCAACCCAACACAATATAACCAACTGGCATTCTCAGCTAGGCCTAAAAATCAATCTTATAAAGTGATTTAATTAAAAAATCCCACGAGGTTTAAAAATTAAAAATTAGTTTAAGGCTTAGATTTCGCCCCATGTTAAACACTCCTGTCCGGCCTGTTGCTGGATTTTCCGGTGCATATTTTAATCGGCTCAAATGACTCTGATACGCAACATCACCCAAATTGTCACCGGTCAAAATGATCGTAATAAAATCCCGATTTTCAAAAGCTTTTAGATCTGCGCCCAATCCGGCATTCAAAAGCGTATAAGCCGGAGTAGCCGTCTCTGTACCATAAGCACTAAATATTCGATCTTGTTTGAAATAATGATTAATGCCAAATTTTACATATACATTGGTCAGAGCATTACCTACTTTCTTAAGCTGTGCCCGGATGACTCCGTTATATTTTGGTGCGGGTATAAAAGGTAAATACCGGGTACTATCTGAAGCATTACTGCGCTGTGCCGTCACTATGGAGAAAGAATGTTCGAAATGAAGCCAATCGAGGGGATGAGGATGTATATCAACATAGAGCTCTCCGCCGAACAGTGTGGCATTTCCCTGGACAAACTGAAAAGCTGGAGCAGGATCCTCAGGATCAGGGATTACGTCATTTCCTGATGCATCTTTCAACTTCTCAATATAGATGTAATTAGAAATAAAATTGGTGAAAGGAGTAACTTCAAATACAAAATGATCGGAATTTAAAAAATACGCAATATCAAATTGATGATTTATTTCCGACTTTAAATTTTCACTACCGATTTCATACCGGAATGTCCCTTCATGCCGGCCATTTGATGCCAATTCCGCCGCAGTAGGAGCGCGAAATCCTCGGGAAATATTCAATTTCAAAGTCGAATTTGCATTGATTTGATACGACAATCCCAGGCTTCCGGAAAGTCCTCCAAAATTCTTCTTAAATGATGGAAATTTCACTTCCGTTCCTTGCCCAGGAAAATCAACCGGCATTTCCAGACTATCCAAAATTAATTGCTCCGTATGCATCGAACGGTTATCCAGTCGAAGGCCACCGGCTATCGTGAAATGATCATTAAAAGTCTTTTGACTGAACACAAATACTCCAGCGTCCATTAAATTATAAGCCGGTATTAAGAATTCGAGGCCCCGGTTTTCATTATTTTGAAACATTCCTCCAACTCCAAATGAGGTCTCCAGTCCGTTTTTGGCCGGCAAGTTTAACCTTAAGTTGTAATTGAAGGTCTTTAAATCAAAAAACAAAGCGATATCATCGGGGTTTGTAACGTCGCCGAATTCTTTTCGTTGGTTCTGCTGAAATGCAAAATCTGCATTCAGACTGCTTCTGTTTAACAGAAAATAATTATTCGAAGCTAGACGGATGTGTTGAATTCCCTGATGTGGATATCCGATATGATAACCTTTTAAATCCTCAGACGTAGCCGCTCTTTCGGTACCGTCAGGCAAGGGCACCATAAATGCTCCCTGGTCATCCCTCTCTCCTTCTACCAAATTTAGAGTCGTATTGAAAGTACTAAAATCTAAAGTGCTATGCCCCCAATTGCGTTGGATTCCTAAATAAAGACTACCATCATACTCCTTAAAACCGGAATTATAGACCCGGCCATCATATTTATTTTGATAATTTCCAGCATATTTATTACTGAATCTGCCCAACCAATAGACGCCACCTTTATTGCCGGTGTTGGAAAGGGAATAACCAACTAAATTATTATTGGTCTGATAATTAGTCACCAATTGTGACTTTACCTCTCCCAGATGCGGAGCCTTAGGCGACAGAAAATTTAAAACACCGGCTATACCATCTGAGCCATATATTAAACTACCCGGACCCTTCACTATTTCAATACGGTCAATGGAATATTCATCAATTTCGATCCCATGCTCATCACCCCATTGCTGCCCTTCCTGCCGAATCCCATTGTATAAAGTGATCACCCGGTTATAGCCTAATCCGCGAATAATCGGCTTGGAAATTGCCGCACCTGATGATATCTGATCCACTCCGGGCACATCCCTTAATGCATCAATTAAATTTGTCGAACTCTGTTGATTAATGGAATTTTTATCCAATGCTTTTATAATCACCGGACTGTGTCTCAATTCGGTCGACCTGGTCACTGCAGTGACTACTACTTCATTTAACTCAGAGACAGCCGGGTCCAACTTAATAGATAAGGACGTATCTGCGGCTAGATTTAAGCGGATAATTTCGTTCTTATATCCAATATAACTGATCTCCAAAAGATAAGTACCGGATTTAAGGTCTTCCATGCTAAAAGATCCATCAAAGTCAGTAGAAACCCCCAATTTTAAATCCGATATGTACACGGATGCGCCCACCAATGGGTCACCATTCTTGGCGTCATAGACACTGCCGCTAATCGTGTTCTGTGCAAAACCCACCTGCCAGGACAATCCACATAAGAACAAAATGATAATTTTCAAAGACCTCATGATTGTGATTCGATTTACAATTCGGTTTAAATAATATCCCTAAAATCTCTGGCAGTTGATGATCAATTCCGATCGGGAGCCACCTTCCGTGCTCTCCTAACACGATTTGAGGTCACAAAGATGCAACATTGTTGCAAAAATAAAAACATTGAAACGAATAAATTCTAAAAAAGATGGATAATTCCATGAATAGCAAAAGTCATTAATAGGATTAGGTGGGGATCGAAAGTCACATATAAACTGGTTCTGGCCATCCGTGGAAAAACAGAAATATGATTTTCCGGAAAAAACTGGTGGGTGCGGTATAGACACGAGTAGTATGATTTGGAACTATCTTGTACCTGGTTAAATCAAAGCGTGATGTTGACCTGCTAGCAACTCATACCTCAGACCTTCAGGGTGAAGCGGCTAAAAAATCAGACACTTTTGGCGTAAGGACAACCTGATTTTTGTAAAAATGACTCTTTCGTAGATACGGTTACCTGGTGCAGTATTTCCGCTGTAACTGATATTAGTGTCGAGGTAAATTTTTTGTCAGATCGAATCCTGATGCTGACCGACAGCGTCAGTAGAAACGAAATCGCGTGTAGCCCGTGCTACACAAGGCTTTCGGTGATGAAGAGATTGTGAAAAAGAAGCCGATCCATAGTATCAGATATTTTGGAAATACTGCACTAGTGGCAGTCCTTACAGACTCCCGCTATGACAAAGCGTTTTTCTTCAACCAAGTAGTCTGAAGGCAGGCGAACCGGAGGTAGTTGAACTTTTTCCAGGCAGGTAGTCGTTTCACAAATTCGGCAGTAAAAATGCAAATGATCATCATGATGTTCTCCTCCGTTACATTCATGTGAGCAAAGCGCATACTTTGTCTTTCCGGTACCGTCGGCAACACTATGAATTAATCCGGACTCTTCAAAAGTCTTGAGAATCCGGTATAGCGTTATCCGGTCAATACCCCTCACCAAGTGTTCGATATCGTTGCTGGAAATAGCCTGATCCCCAGATTGTACCAGCGTCTCCAGAACCTCCCTGCGGGACTTGGTAATCCGAAGTTCCGCTTTATGTAACAGATCGAGTACTTTGTCACTCATAGCAACCGAAATTTCCCTTCAAAAGTACAATAAATCGAGATGGCAAAACTAATGTCCATCTTATCCAGTCCTCTATATTCAACTTTCCAGAAACAAATATGTTTCCAGAAACAGATACTATGACAAAGAACTACCATATTCTGGCCATAGGTGGCAGCACCAGTCAACATTCGATCAATCGAGCCTTTGCACATTTCGCTGCCCGGCAAATAGGTGGCAACGTAACTTTACTGGACCTTAATGAATTCGAAATGCCCATCTTTAGTGTAGACCGGGAAAAGCAGGGGTATCCCGAGTTGGCATACAAGTTCAGAACGTTGATCGAGCAATCTGATGGCATCGTCATTTCCCTGGCTGAGCACAACGGAAGCTATACCGCTGCCTTCAAAAACATCATGGATTGGGCATCCAGGATAAATCGTAATCTATGGCAGGATAAGCCCATGCTTCTATTGTCTGCTTCGCCAGGTGCCAGAGGTGCTCAAAATGTAATGACCGCTGCGTTGGATCGATTTCCCCGTTTAGGTGGGAACATTATCGCCCATTTTTCTTTACCAAAATTTCACGAACATTTTGATGGCATTTCGATTACGGATACTCATCTGGCCGAAAGATTTTATGAAGTGCTGGAAAAATTTATAAAATCCTTAAAGAATTCCCGCGCATCGTAATCGTCTACTGAATAGAAAAACACCCGGGTTTTGGAGATTTGAACAATAAAAGAGTTTGCGAAATCATTAATTAATGGGCCCTTGAAGATGAATCCCTGGATATGTTACTAAAATCTTTAAAATGCTTTTATCCAAATGATGTGTCGAACATTCTTAGCTTAGCTAACATGTATGGCCAGAAGGTAATGGAGAAATTTACGTAAGATTTTATTGACTTTTCAATTATAAACATCCGGCCGGTAAAATTGTATGAAGCACAAATTAGGACTATTCATCTTCCTCATTTCACTATGCCAAAGTTGCGATTTATTGGATGCGGTGGAGTTTGAAGAGCCGAACCGTTATGAAGGTTGTTGCGGGATCCAGGCCGTAGAGGATACCATTGGAAAAGCATTAATTTCCATACCTAATGCCATCACACCCAATGCCGACGGCAAAAACGACGCCTTCTCCATTTATAGCACTGATGTCCTCAAAATCACCTCACTTCAAGTAACAGAACAGAATGATCTTCTCGGAATTGACCGGAGTAACATTCCTGTAAAACGCGGCTGGACTCAAATATGGGTACCCAAGAATGCCAGCGGACTAATCGTACAAGGACTCTATAATTACACAATGACCATCCAGGAATTAAATGGTCAGCAAAAAACATTATCTGGCCAATTTTGCGCTTTTCTATGTGGAGAAGACAAAGTGGAAACCATTCCCATGGAAGATTGCCTCTTTAGAACTCAGGTAGATCTAAATGGACATTTTAACGCTGAGATACCCAGTCAGGACACTTGCAGCCTATAGCCATAAAAATTGAATACCTGAAGATCTAATCTTCATTGTATTTCTTCACTCACAACAGATTAATATGAACCTCTTTTCCCCACTTTTGTATTATTGACGGAAAAATATTCATCTACATCTATTTGCGAATTCGTACGATCTCCAAAAGTTATTAAAGAAGTGCATCCAATAATTATTTCCGGTAGTTCACGTAATGATGGCAACACCACTAGAGTCGTGGAAATTCTATCAAATCATTCCGGTTGGAAATATATCGAATTGAATGATTATCAATTCAGCTACTATGATTATCAGCATCGTAACCGGGATGATCAGTTTTTACCTTTGATGCGAAATCTGATCGCTGATTACGACACCTTTATATTTGCCACCCCTGTCTATTGGTATAGCATGAGTGGCATCATGAAAGTTTTTTTTGATCGCATTTCGGATCTGTTAACCATTGAAAAACCGTTAGGAAGAAAGTTAAGGACTAAAAAAATGGCTGGGATAAGTGCAAGCGGAGGTAATGATTTGGAAGACCTGTTCTGGTTGCCATTTCGTGAATCGGCAAAATATCTGGGTATGGATTATCTGGGTGATCTGCATGTAAAAATGAACAGTGACCACGATGATCTCGCCTTGGGGATGGAGGAAGAAATTATTCGATTTATTGAGAAGCTCAAAATTCGATATGCTCAGAACCATTTCAGGCAGCATTTGTAGCAGGAATACACTAGTGCAGCATTTCCGCAGT
>JAGQWV010000631.1 GCA_020437045.1 Saprospiraceae bacterium
ATTATCCTAAGAGCGGGCCTGGCAATTATTGGACAATTGCTTTCCAGGTTTGGTCCTCCGGGTATCGAGTGGATTGCCATTGCGAGCGCATTGATTTCATTTGCGTATTTCTGGGCTTATTTATATTATCACGATGCTTCCTATTATGATAGTTCTAATATTAATCTAAATATTGGGATATACGCGACCGTTTGGATTTTAGCACTTCTCCTTTCTGGAGCCTACGATCGTATTTTTCGTTGGAAAAGGGTATTTCGGGGTGTTATGGTGGGTTGGTTGTCAATTGCTGCCATTTACGGACTTTTGGGACCGGAATTTCGACCCTCCCGTTTGCTGGTCCTTGCTGGTGGGATTCTGGTTAGTACCGTAATTTTTGCCATGCGGGTCATCTATTTTCGACTACGGGAAGGTGCCTGGCCCTTTGGTCAGGCAGAACAAAGACGTTACGCCATTGTCGGTCCTGGTATTCAGGCTCAGAAAATTGAAAAAATGCTAAGAAGCAGCCATCCTGA
Source organism: Saprospiraceae bacterium (assembly GCA_020437045.1). GTDB lineage: Bacteria > Bacteroidota > Bacteroidia > Chitinophagales > Saprospiraceae > JABDMH01. The sequence continues at coordinate 513 of JAGQWV010000631.1, forward strand.
ATTGCTGTATACAGGATATGTGAGTCCTGAGCTGAAATCGGAAGAACCGACATTTTTGGGAAATCAGGATCATCTGGATCAAATCGTGCGTTTTCATAAGTTGGATGAGATTATATTTTGCTCCAACAGCCTTCCATCAAGTGAGATAATGCAGTGGATGACCCAACTAGGACCTAGATTACGCTATAAATTGGCTCCGGAGCAATCTATGGGGATCATCGGTAGCAGCTCCAAAAATAGCAGTGGAGAGCTATATACCTTTGAGATCCAGTATAATTTGGGAGAAAAATATCTACAGCGAAACAAAAGGCTCTTTGACTTGATTTCATCCATAATCTTGCTTTTATTTTATCCGGTACTTCTTTTCCTGGTGAAACAAAAGAGAAATTTACTTCGCAATATTAGTCAAGTCATGTCAGGACAGTTGACCTGGGTGACATATGGCAGTTCCAACGCTAATCAGTACTTTCCAGGCTTGAAACCAGGAATACTGCATCCTAACATTGTTCTGTACCGGGAGGATGAAAATCAGGCCCAAATTGATTCAGATTATTACTATGCAAGGGACTATTCTGTGTGGAAGGACTTATCTTTGCTAATCAATAATCTGGATAAAATTGGAAATCAACCTTAAAAACAGAGTTAGTGACTCGGTAGAATTACTGTTTAATCAAATTGTTGGACATAGACGTCACTTGCATCAATGGCCGGAATTATCTTTCGAAGAGGAGGAAACTTCCAAGTATGTCATAGGTATACTAAAAGAGGCTGGTATCCCATATCAATCCGGAGTCGGAGGCCATGGTATTGTTGCCTTAATCAAGGGCCATCTTCCGGGTGATACTGTCGTTGCCTTACGCGCGGACATGGATGCTTTGCCGATCGAAGAGGAAAATAATCTGGATTATCGATCTAAGAAACATGGTGTTATGCATGCATGCGGACATGATGTGCATACTTCTTCGCTGATTGGCGCCTCATTGATTTTAAATGATCTGAGAGATCATTTTGGGGGTACGGTCAAATGTATTTTCCAACCTGCTGAAGAGAAATTACCTGGAGGAGCCTCTTTAATGATAAGAGATGGTGCCTTGGAGAATCCTCAACCCGCATCGATATTCGGCCAACATGTGCATCCTCCATTGGAAGTGGGGAAAGTAGGGGTGAAAAGTGGAATGTATATGGCTTCGACCGACGAATTGTATTTGACGGTCAAAGGGAAAGGAGGCCACGCAGCACTGCCACAGGATTTGGTTGATCCGGTGATATTAACGGCTAATCTCCTGCTGGCGCTACAGCAAGTAGTCAGTCGGCATGGTGATCCTACAATTCCAACTGTGTTATCTTTCGGGAAGATCCAATCATCAGGTGGGGCTACGAATGTCGTACCCAATGAGGTGAAAGTCGAAGGGACATTCCGCACCATGGATGAACCCTGGAGAGCAAAAGCCCACCGGCATATGTTACAGATTTGTGAACATGTTACGGCAGCTCATGGTGGTTACGCAGAATTGGAAATCAGGAAAGGATATCCATACTTGTTGAATGATGGTGCACTTACCGATCGCTTCCGAGAAGCGGCCATAGAGTACCTTGGCTCTGAGAATGTGGTAGAATTGCCAATCCGCATGACGGGTGAAGACTTCGCCTATTACAGTCAGACAATGCCGGCATGTTTCTATCGTCTTGGGGTCAGAAATGAAGCTAAAGGTATTACCTCACCACTTCATACACCCACTTTTAATGTGGATGAAGAATGCCTGAAAGTTGGTATGGGATTATTAGCATACTCCGCCTTGTATGAGTTAGAGAAGAGCGTGTCCTGACAGATCCACCAAGAACTTTTGCCGTCTAAGTATCAATCCTTTCAAAGCCACTGTCGTGACTTCCTGAAGTATCAAAACGTCACAAATTTTACCAGAAGTTCTTTTTGGTAAGATTTTTGAATCATGTAAGAAGTGAATGCTGGCTCGCTTGAGTGAAAATGAAACTCGTAACTCCTGGCATTCCTGACAAGTTTATTTGATAGTAAGTTGGAAATGAATTACAGACAGGTTACTGTATCAGTATTGCAGATACGCATCGGACACCTATTGTGCCTAAATTTATTCCCGATTTATTATCGCATCCGGCTTGTTGAAAAGACTTTCATAACAGTGCGTAAAAACCTTCTTAGCATCAATAGAGCAACCTGGTAAAGTGCGTAATATCTTCTGCTAAAAGAAATGGTAGGAAACGAAGGAGGGATGATATTTACCAGGGATCGTTGATCTTTTTTAGGAGACGTAAAGACGGCTAGTTTTCGAAATCTTTGCGGTGAGCTGGAAGCTATTAGGAAGAAGATTGACAGAGAAAATGGAAATATCTGGTTATTGCTATTTGTAAAGTATAGATAATGAATTAGTTATGTATGGTCAGTTAATTAATTTTTGTAATTCTTGCTTGTAGGCATTGGAATATTGCCCACATTTCTTTTACTTTACACATGCAAATAATCTTTAATTTGTAAATAACTATAAAACAAAACGTTCTATGGCTAAGATCTTGATAGTTGACGACGAAGCTTCCATTAGACGAACACTAAGAGACATACTGGAATATGAAAAGTATGATGTTGACGAGACAAAAGATGGAATGGAATGCTTGGTGAAATTGAAAAAGGAAAAGTACGATGTAATTATTATGGATATTAAGATGCCAAAGATGGATGGCATCGAAGCGCTTGAACGTATCCAGATGATATCGCCTGATACCCCGGTGATTATGATCAGTGGTCATGCTAATATCGATTCTGCAGTAGAGGCAGTGAAAAAAGGAGCGTTTGATTTCATTTCTAAACCACCGGATCTCAACCGAATGTTAATTACCATTCGCAATGCCATGGACAAATCATCGCTGGTGACGGAAAAGAAGGTGTTGCAACGTCGAATGGCAAAATCTAAAACACAGGAGATCATCGGTGAATCTGAGCCAATTCTTAAAATAAAGGAAACGATAGAGCGGGTCGCCCCTACTGAAGCCAGAGTACTTATTACGGGTAAAAATGGAACCGGAAAAGAACTGGTTGCTCGATGGATTCATGAAAAAAGCCCTCGTTCTGAAAATCCCATTATCGAAGTAAACTGTGCTGCTATTCCTGCAGAATTGATTGAGAGCGAGTTATTCGGACACGAGAAAGGAGCATTTACATCAGCCGTTAAGCAACGGATCGGTAAATTTGAGCAAGCTAACGGCGGAACCCTCTTTCTAGACGAAATTGGTGACATGAGTTTGTCTGCCCAGGCTAAAGTACTTAGAGCCCTTCAGGAAAACCGGATCACCAGGGTAGGCGGAGAAAAGTCGATATCAGTGAATGTACGGGTTATCGCTGCTACCAACAAAGATCTGCGAAAGGAAATAAGGGCAGGTAAATTCCGGGAAGACCTTTATCATCGCCTGGCGGTAATTATTGTTCAGGTACCTACACTCAATGAGCGTAGGGCTGATATTCCTCTACTAGTCGATCATTTCAATGAAATAATTTGTGAAGAATACGGTATTAGTAGAAAACGGTTTCAGAAGGAAGCCATTCAAACCCTTAAAGAGATCGACTGGAGTGGTAATATTCGCGAATTGCGCAATGTAGTGGAGCGACTGATTATTTTGAGTAGCGAAACAGTTTCCAAAATGGATGTGCTCAACTATGTGGTACCGAGTAGCCGCAATCGCAGTAATTCAATGCCATTTCCAAGCATATTTGAGAAATTTGAAAATGCCGATGAATTGACTGAATTTATCAATCAGGCATATTCCAAATACAAGTCGGAATCTCAGATCTAAGACTTATTCTCACGACACTAAAAATTATCATCTCTTCCAAAGGAGAGCAGTTGAATCCATTCAGATTTTTTACGAATGAAACAGTGGAGTCAAATAAAGGGTGAGAACGCCTGGACAATGTTTAAGGTCGTTGCTGAACTCGTGGAAGGATTCGAGCGCTTGAATCAAATTGGTCCCTGCGTAAGTATTTTTGGATCAGCACGAACTAAACCAAATCATCCATACTACCAAAAGGCAGTTTTAATTGCCCAAAAGCTGATTGAAGAAGGTTTTGGTATCATCACCGGTGGAGGTCCGGGGATTATGGAGGCTGGTAATAAAGGGGCAGCAGAGCAGGGAGGTGTTTCGGTCGGTGTCAATATCAACCTTCCTATGGAGCAGGGTCATAACGAATTTATTGATCCGGATAAGGTATTAAACCATCGATACTTCTTCGTCCGCAAAGTTATGTTTGTCAAATATGCGCAGGCTTTTGTTGTATTGCCGGGTGGATTTGGGACTATGGATGAGCTCTTTGAGGTACTGACATTAGTACAGACCAAAAAAATATCAATGGTTCCGATTATACTCGTTGGTGTAGAATTTTGGTCCGGATTGAAGGAATGGATAGTCAAAACCATGTTGGAACGAGAAAAGAATATTAACGCAGACGATCTGGACCTCTTTAAAATCACGGACAGTGTCGATGAAGTAATCGAATATATCAATGACTTTTATCGGGGGTCAAAAGCTGAATTGGAGCCCAATTATCAACTTTAATCCACAAAATGCCTTCCTTAATTATTAATTGATGAATATCCACCGTATTCCCAATCGAAAATAGAAATCCGGATGGGGATAGCGACTCGTCTGAATGTAGACATCCCCTCTTAAAGGTTGAAGGATATTATGCAAGATGGCGAAAGCCCGGAAATACCTAACTCGAAATGATGTGCGAAAATCCAGAGAAGGGTAAAGCGGAATTTTAAACTGATTGTCGACAGCAAATTGACCTATTTCTGGTAAATAAGTACTACCATAGTAACTGTTGTTTAACCGGAAATCAAAACCTGCCTTCAGCCCCAAAACTGATTTAAATAAAATATTATTAAAATCCAGACTGTGCTGAATGTACCAATCCGGAACCCGGAATACCGGATTATTACCTGCCTTCTGAAAAACCAGTTTATTCTCATTGTGGAACACTCCGAACGTAAATGCTTTATAAATACTTAAGTAAGTGAGATTACTCAATCCCTCCTGCTGTACGGGGTATCCGGTACTGCTAAAATATATTTGATCTTTAGCCAGAATTTGGCCACCGGTCAATTCAAAATTTAATCCGGGAATCCGGTAGGTAGCCCGTAGATGATTAATAAATATATTTTTAAAATCATTGTCCCATACATTAATCTGGTTGATAAATAACCGGGATTGTAGGAGAGATGGTTGTTGTTGATTTATATCCAATCTTCCGGTTAGATTACCAGCCTTTCCAAGATTAATATCTATTAAACCACTGATAAGAAATGTTGCATTTTCTTTATTAATATTAAATTCCCCACTGCTAGATAAATTTAAACGGTTTGCAAAAGACCACTTGGCCGCGCCATATAGTTTCCACTCTGTAATTTTATATTTTTCGGGCTCTTGATCAATCTTATTAATGATGTTGCGAAATCCTGCTTTTATTTCGCGCTTATCAGCTCGACCTAGATTTAGTGCTATGTCATTGATCACCCGGTTATGGCGAACAAAATTTCGCACCCCTCTATCGTCTGTCATCAGGTCACCATAATAATGCGTGCTTACCGAATCCACTTCAATGTCGGCAAATTTAAAATAGTGATTATCTACGCGAAACGCGTACTGCATCCACAGACCCCCACTTTGTCTGAGACTATCTTTGCCCAGTAATTGGTAGTGGGCTTGCACTTTATAACTCTTGCGGTCGTCCCGGGTGCTGGCTCCATCAAGATAAGTCGGGATAGCTGTCCGTTGTTCGGTAAATTGATTATTAAACAAGGTATCGGTAGTAAAACCACCGTTATTCTGCTGAGAAAAGATGTTGCTGTAATGAGTGAAAAAAAGATACAGCCGATCGTTCTTACTCTGATATCCAAGACCCAAACCCAAATTAGTGGTTCGACCATTTTGCCTGCTATAATCTCCGAAATTTACGTATCGATTATAGTCCAGAGAAAATTGAAGTTGATCTTTAAAGCTGCGACCAAACTTGGCGCGGAAAATTCCATCATTTTGTGTCTGCCCCTTTGTATAAAATACATCAGTGATCGCTTTCTTCGAATCATAAAAGCGAAAATTATGGTCATCCACATAATATGGCTTATAGCTATCCAATCCGAGGGAAAATCCAGTATAGGCATTGCTTATCGGAATCAGCGGTTGTACTGGTGATCCGGGAAAACCCAGATTTAAATAAGTCGTACCCTCCAGATGGGAAATGTCGAATTCGTGAAAATCAGTTAGCAGGGTATCGAAAAAATCATATAAAAGCCGGGGATCGGTTTGATAAAAGTATTTCAGATGTAAAGTGTCAGCTTCAAAGTTTTCATCAAATTCTGGTGAAGAATCACTACCCGTACCAGATCTGCCTGGAAATGAACGCTGGGCATGTAGCATTGTACAGGCAAATGCCAGTAGTGTGAAAAGGAAGATTCTGCGGGCCAATCTATTCATCAACTGATTTCTAAAGTTTGATAACGCAGTGTGTCTGATCAAACTTCAATCTCCGGATCACTTTAAGCATCTCTTAAGATAGCAGGATTCATTCCCATATTCGAAAACCCGCCATCGTGATATAAGTTTTGCAGCGTAACCATTCGGGTATAATCAGAAAACATCATGACGCAAAAATCCGCACAGGCGTCGGCGCTCGCATTTCCCAAAGGAGACATTTTGTCCGCGTAGTCAAAAAATTCGGTAAAGCCCTTCACTCCCGATCCAGCTGTTGTTTTGGTAGGACTTTGCGAAATGGTGTTGACGCGAACTTTTTTCTCGACACCGAAATGATATCCGAAACTACGGGCAAAGGATTCCAATAGTGCTTTGGATTCTGCCATTTCATTATAATCCGGAAAAACCCTCTGTGCCGCGATGTAACTCAGGGCCAGGATAGAGCCTCCTTCGGCCATTAGATCCATTTTTAGAGCCGTCTGCATCATCTTGTGAAAGGATATAGCAGAAATATCAAAAGTCTTTTGCATCCAGTCGTAGTTCAGATCCGTATAGTTTTTGCCCTTTCTAACGTTAAGTGACATTCCAATAGAGTGTAACATAAAGTCGATCTTTCCCCCCAAAATCTCCATACTTTGTTCAAAAAGTTTTGTCAAATCATCTATACTGGTCGCATCGGCAGCGAGTACCTCCGCATTCAATTTCTCGCCCAGTTGCTGTAATTGTCCCATCCGCAATGCTACCGGAGCATTGGTTAGGGTAATTGTAGCCCCTTCCTCAACACACTTTTCTGCCACTTTCCAGGCAATAGATTGGGGATCCAACGCTCCGAAAATGATTCCTTTCTTTCCTTTTAAAATTGAAGCTGACATATTTATTTCTTTATTTTATTTCTTCTAAAACGCTCGTACCTTTCCCTGTTACACCGTCGGTCCATTCCCACTCTTCGTGCATGGTCAATCGTCCGGATTTCAAGACCGGGACTGAATGACAAACTCCACTTTTTTTATATCCACGCTGATCGTAATGACAATAGTTAAATTTTAAGGAGGAGTCTTTTTCCACTACACCAATTAATACTCCAGCCTGGATCTGACCTCCTGCATAATGGCCCCAAAGATAGTGATCCTTCTGATGGTAGAAAAAGCGCGTTTCGCCATCAACATCCCCCGGTCCATCGTTTGTCACGGACCGGAATATTTTTCCGTGATAGTCGATAGGCTCCATTAGTTTGCAATTAGCTCTTTTGCACTAGCCATAGCTGCCTGACTGGGAGGACTTGAACTGAGCATAGTGGCAATTTCCACGATCCTTGATTCATCATCAAGCAGTCGTACTTTTGTTTTAGTGTCTTTGCCCGTTGATTCTTTAAAGACGGTAAAGTGCCGATGTGCTCTTGCGGCTACCTGCGGAGAATGTGTAATAGATACTACCTGGTGTGTCTCTGACAGTCGGCTAAGAATTTCTCCCATTTTCTTTGCCACATCTCCGGATACTCCGCTATCAATTTCATCAAAAACAAGGGTAGGCATTTGTAAAGATCCAGCTACCAGGGATTTTACAATTAAAGCTAATCTTGACATTTCCCCTCCGGAGGCAACTTTTTTAATTTCAAAGAACTCACTGCCCTTATTGGGAGCAAATAGAAAATTAATCTCATCCTGACCGTGGGGGAGTAGTTCATTGCTCTTCTTTATGCCGACCTTAAAAGCAGCATATTCCATTTTCAGTTCCTTCAGTAGGGCACTTACTTTTTTTTCAAAAGTGGTGATATGATCTTTTCTGATTGCGGATAGCTCTTCAGCAATGGTGGATAGCTCTTTACGTAAACCTGTCAGACGTTTCCTTGTTTTTTCAATCTCATCATCGAGGTCGGAAAAATCTTGTAGCTGGTGATCAAGGTTTTCCTGTATTTCCAGTAGAGCCTCGGTGTCGGATACCTGATGCTTAAACATCAAGGCATTTAATTTATCCAAACGCAAACGAAGTTCATTAGCCAAAGCCGGATTTAGGTCTATGTCTTCTGCGACTTTCTTTGCTTCCAGTGCGATATCTTCCATCTCCAGGTAAGATTGATTAAGGCGCTCTTGCAGTAGACGGGCATCCGGATGATATCTTTCTATTTGCTGTAGTTGGATCCGGAGCTCTTTAATCTGACTGAGGAGGGACATCTCGCTTTCTTCAATACCATAAGCCAGCCCATTTAGAACAGCAGTGATTTCTTCCGCATGATCGAGTTCGGATAGCCGTTCTTCCAGATTATGATCCTTTTTCCGATCGATCTGTACTTCCAGTAATTCATTGAGCTGAAAAGTCAGATAGTCTCTCTGCTTTACCGCGTCTCTTTGTCGATCCTCAAGACTGGATAGCTTTGAAAGTTCACTCCGGTAGTCTTTGAAAATTTGTTCATATTTCACTCTGGTTTCGATAGCATGAGCGAAAGCATCAAGCATCCTTATCTGCTGGAGGTTATCGTTGATGCCCAGGTTTTCAAATTGTTCATGCAAATCGACCAACTGCGTGGTCAGGTTTTGTAGTGTCTTAAGATTTACCGGAGTGTCATTGATAAAGGCTCTGCTTTTACCTTCTGCATTGATTTCTCTCCGTATTACAATTTGATCCTCATAGTCCAGATCTTCCTGTTTGAAGAAGTTTTCGAGACCGTATTTTTCGATGGAAAAAATACCCTCTACGATGCATTTCTTTTTCTGATTTAAAAGGACTTTCGAGTCTGCTCTTTTTCCGAGAATAAGTCCTAATGCACCTAATAGAATCGATTTACCTGAACCCGTTTCTCCCGTGATAATATTCAGCCGGTCAGAAAAATCAATCACCAGTTCTTCGATGATTGCATAATTGTTTATTTCTAATCTAATTACCATAAATTAGAGACTTAAATACTTTTTCAGAAGTTCTGTGATGCCCTCTTCCGTAGGTTCAGAAGGGACTAGAATATTTTGTACGCCGAGCGCTAGCAGGGAATTTTTGGTCGTTTCACCGATTGCAATATTTAATCGGTGATCAGGTCTATTGGATTGATAAAATGCCTGAGCATTTAATGGACTGGTGAAAATCAAAATATCACAGGGCTCAATTTTGATATCGTTTTTAGGTGAATTATCATAAACTACAATATCGGATATCCCACAGGTATTTTTTAATTCTTCCTGTAGTGATTTTCGCGAATTCTTTGCTCTTACAAATAATACTTTCTGGTCTTTACACAACATCGCAAAAGCCCGGGCTGTTGTCGATGCCACTCCATCACCTACAAATGAAACCCGATGATTTTCTTCTTCCAACAACAATCCCGTTTTTGGTCCAAAGGCAGCTAGTTTGGCCTTTAAAGGTGTTTGCCATCGGTCCAAAAAGTGTTTGACTCCTTGCTGACTATAAAAGAATATCCAATCTGTTTCCGGAATTTCTTGAAAGGAAACCGGTGAGAATTCCAGTAATGATTCATCAAAAAACTCGATCGATGAATCGAGATGATGCAGTATGCTGTCAGCTCTTAGAGCCCTGCTGATAAAAACCTTATGTTTATGTATGGTCATAAGTGTGTAATCAGGAATAAACTAAAATAAATCATCAAGCTGACCTAAACTGAGCAATTTATTAAAACACCGGGATATCGCCATAATATCTTTGGTTGCATTACCAGCTCCTTCGTATCCTACTTTATAGAGCTTTGCATGTAATTCGGTTAAAGTAGGCCATTTGAAACCTCCATCTTTACCGGGGATACGACAAAAGTAGGTGCTCTCCCGCATTAAGCAAAAACGCTCTGCCTGCATATATTTGTGTTCCATATTATTGCGGTAGAGTTCGGCCAGTACCACATTTTCGTTGTATTGCAGATTGAAGGCAAAGATGTACATCGATTGTTCAACGACCCGGCAAAATTCGGCTAAAACGGTCTTGATGTCAGCTCCCTCTTCCTGTAGTTGTTCTTCAGTCAATCCGGCAAACCGCAAAGCAGAAGGATCTAATTCCATGGATAATGGATTGATGAGATAATCACCTTCTTCCGTCAAATTACCTTTTTTATCATAGAGGAGCCAGGTGATATGCAATAACTTAGGCCAACTAAAAGTATCCGTGTAATGTGCTTTCCAATTTTTAGGTTTTCCATTCGTGGAAACATCATATAGTAAAAACATCCTATTGATTTAAGTAATATTCAACAATGGCTTCTGCCAGCCCGTCCGTGGTACTATAAGACAAATTATAATGTCTTAAAGGCTCAGATAGTTCTTTGGCATACGTAGTATAAAGATGAAAGTACCCCAGTTTATCGGTTTCACAATAGGCCCCCAGGGGTAAATGACAACCTCCCTGCATTAATTTGAGCACTTTGCGTTCGATATTGGTGAGTCTGGCGGTAGGAGCATGATGCAGATGATCCCGGACCATCTGCAGTGTCGAAGTATCAGCTTGTCGTATCTGATAAGCTAAAACGCCCTGAGCCGGTGCTGGAATAAA
>JAGQWV010000632.1 GCA_020437045.1 Saprospiraceae bacterium
ATAAATGCACTTCAGCGCATCAAAGAAGCGGCCAAGACACAGCACAAGAACATGTGGATGATCGGAAACGGAGTTGAATTAATACAACAGGGATACAACTTCATTTGCCTGACGGAACCGACGATGTTTCTAGAGGCTAAACTACGCGAATTGAACGATATGACGAAAGCCGGAAGGACAAGCAATAGTACATCTACCAAAATAGTACTTCCCTAGTAGTCCAGTAGATTCTTTATCAGCCCGATCAATGCAGAATAATGTCACGCATTGAAAATATTTTTGTAACCATTCTCGGAATTTAATCGGATACCCTGCCGAAGAGATCAAATAAAAGTTGAATTTAAGATTCATGAATACCAGATTCCCAAACTTACTGTTATGGCTATCCTGGCTATCTCTTGCAGGTTGTGCCTCCCAAAAAACGACCGTTAAGATAAAACCCTATTATCCGGCTGCCGGAGAAAATGCATCCCAATGGATTAGTGTGGCCTACATTGACGATCTCTTTACCCGGCAGGAAATCCATAGAACGTCTTCTGAATCGGATTCTTATTTAAATTTCCAAAAAAGAATCTCTGGCAACAACGGAAAGACATGGAGCGATTTTATACCGCTGCAACGCGTGACACAACAACTTCCTGGTGGAGGTCTAGCAACCTTTCCCGGTGACTATACTTTTGACCCGAATAAAAAGATTCTTTATCAGGTAATCATGCGCCGGCAATTCCCCGGAAAAGAACTTTACGACTTTAAAGTACTGGACTATGTGGATCATACCATCGTTTCCGAAAATGGTCGCGAAGTAGAACTCAAGTACGAAGCAGGTCCAGACTATGATGTCCAAAATCCCTTCGATTCTACCTATCTTAAAACGAACCGGGCCTACTTTGGCCAAAGACTTACTGTCGCTCCTGATGGCACGGCTTATCTTCCTTTAGTGTGTTTTCGAAAGGGGCAGGAAGTCGGAATTAATCAAGGGGGTATCGTTCTGATGCGAAGGGATCCTGCCTCAGGGTCCTGGAATGCCTCCAATCAACAATATATCAGTCCAAACCTTTCTTCGCGGGGTTTACTCGAACCGGAGGCAGCCATCTTGGAAAATGGCAATATCTTGATTGTATGTCGAGGTAGTAATGTAAAAGGTCAGAAACACACAACCGATCCCGATTCACTGCAAGCACGAAAATGGTATCTTATCTCCAAAGATCAAGGCAGGACCATATCCGAAGTTCAGGAATTAAAATACACCGATGGTAGCCGGTTTTTTTCGCCGTCTTCCATCCATTCCTTTGTCAGATCTACCAAAAATAAAAAGCTTTATTGGGTTGCCAATATTGTAGAGAATGAACCGCAAGGAAACAGCCCGAGATACCCGCTCTGTTTAGTGGAAATTGATGAACAAATTCCTGGGGTATTAAAAGAGAGCATGGTGATCATTGACGACAGACAAACAGGTGATGATAAAAAGTTACAACTCTCCAATTTCTCTTTAATCGAAGATCGACAAACAAAAAATCTTGAGCTACTAATTACAAAAATTGGACAAGTGCAAGATCATCCGGGAAAAGGAGCCGTATTTAAGTACAAGATTAGACTACCCAGAAAATAGCATTAATTTAGTAAACAAGTACTTCACTTTTACCATTAGTGATTTTTGCTTAATGTATTCAGATTATGGCTTCTTTGATGACACAAAAAGATCATTTAATTTCAGAAATACACCCGATGGTCATTTTCTTTGCAAGGTTGTAAATTAATTTATTGGATCTTCTCACCGGCCATCATTTGATCCCGTCCCGGATGTGTGCCCCATTCACCACGTCTCGCCTCATCAAAATCGGGATTTTGTTTAGGAAGGTCGGCATGTGTTTCTTCGAGCCATCGATCGAGCTGAGCTTTTAATTCCTTACTTTTTTCAGGATTTGTATTAACGAGATTATTTGATTCACCCACATCATCTTTTAAATTGTATAATTCCGATTCTCCGGTGTCGTAAAAATAGATCAATTTCCAGTCACCATGGCGTATTGCACTTGCAGGGCGACTGTGATGATATACCGGATAATGCCAGAAGAGCGCACGTTCGGTATCTGTCGCATCTCCTTGCAACACGGGCAGAAGGTTTTTACCATCAATTATTTGTTCGGTATTCCCTCCGGTCAGTTGCATCAATGTCGGAAAGAAATCGACGCTCGAAATCATGGCATCAGAGCGGGATCCTGCGGGTATTTTCCCTGGCCATTTTACGATCATGGGCTCCCGAATACCCCCTTCATAGAGGGTCCCCTTCTCTGCCCGCAAAGGTGCATTGGATGAGGCAATATACAATAGACTATCATCCTCATAGATATGCTGCTTTGATTTGGCAATCAGCGGTACTTTATCAAACCGGGATACCAACCCGCCGTTATCGGAGAAAAAGATCAGAATCGTATGATCATCCACCTCCATATCTTTCAATGTCTGCATAATTCGACCAACACTCTCATCAATCTGTTCAATCATCGCGGCATAAATGGCATTACTGGGGTAGCCTGGCACCTTGGGTTTCTTCAGATATTTCTCGATTTTAGCTGAATCAGCATCTAATTGTACGTGCACATCGTAATGAGCCAGAAAGAGAAAAAAAGGATTTTTGCTATTCTTTTGAATGAAATCGACTCCCAGATCCGTCAGTGCTTCCGACAACACTTTTTCTTCTGGAAAATTCTGATTTGGACGTAGTACTTTATTATAATTATAGTAGGGGCTACCTTGAAAAATTACACTTTCGTCATACCCCTGATGATTGGCAAAATTTTGTTCCTGATTCCCCAGATGCCATTTACCAAAATAGCCAGTCCTATATCCTGCACGCTGCATCAATTCACCCAAGGTCTCCATTTTCAGCGGCAAATACTGGGTCCTGTTTTGGGCTGCGATCATTTTCTCATAGGGTCTCCAGTGGCCGGGTAAAAAGTCAATGATACCTAATCTGGCCGGGTACTGACCAGTCTGAATACTTGCCCGTGACGGTGAGCACACCGGACAAGCCGCATAAGCATTCGTAAAAACCCTACCCTGGTTGGCTAAAGCCATTAAATTCGGAGCCTCATTAAATTGATTTCCATAGAAGGGCAAATCAGCCCACCCCAAATCATCGGCCAGGATGAAGACGACATTGGGCGGTTGCTCCAGCTTTCTATCACATGATAAAAAAGACAGCATCGCCAGCAAAAGAGCAAAGGGGACTAGTCTCATCTTATGAAGATTGAATTTTACCCCCTTAAAATATGGATTCTTTTGCAATCCATGCTCCTTCCGGTATTTACTCATTTATAACCGCTACGGATATTTCTTAACGTGTCATTTGGATCCAGCAAAGATGGAAGATATACTGATGCTTCCAACAATGCTTTTATACGATCATACAGCGTAATAAACCTTACGTCCGAAATGTACCTCCCAAAGTCTAAAACGGGAATCTGATTAAAATCCTATTCGCAGACCGGCATTGGCATAAAAGAGATTATTTCTGGCCGTCGATCCGGCATTATCAAAGACCTCACTAAGGCCAAAGGAATATCCGATATCAACAAATAAGATCGCTATGTCAAAGCCTGCTCCAATATTCCAGCCATAGACCGCATTGTGAAAATCATCCTTATTGATTAGCGCCGATTGTTTCAGGTCCTTATTAATCACAAACGAAGCATTGGGTCCGGTAAAGATCCGGGCATCAATGAGGCCTCCGGCATCCGGGCCAATTAATTTATATCCCAACATAACCGGCACCCTGATACGGTTTACCTGAAAGGAGGTATTATTGCCATTGATCATATCTCTCAATTCATTATTAGCTGACTCCCAGAGTATTCCCGGTTGCACATAGAATTTCTTACCGATTTGCATGTCGACACCAAACTGAAAACCAGCTTCTGAACCAAACTGCTGATCCTGAAATCTTTTAGTAATCGTAGATGAATTATAGCCAATCTGGGGTCTTAAAGAAAATTGTGCGGATGCGGTAAATGTCGCGACAAGCATCAGGGATGCGAAAAGAATTATATTTTTCATAGTAATTATTTTTTTAGGTTGTGTTTCTACCATATGGTTTTACTATAAGTATTGACGTCTGGAAGACGCATCATTGATATGGTTGTTTCGTTAAAAAACACCTAAAAAGTTCCCTTTTAACAAAAAATTATAAATGCAGAACCCAATCTTAAGCTGAGACAGTACGCAATGTCCCTTAAAATTTTGGCAATTTGTAAGTACCTTAGACGTTTTAAGGAGCATGAAATTCAGTTATACCCGTAAAACTCTTCTTTTTTCGGCTATGTTATTAGCCGTTAGCTTTTCAACCATGGACTTAAGAGCTCAAGGTGAATATCGCAAATACAGCAATAACTTCCTCAGTATTGGTGTTGGAGGCCGGGCTCATGGAATGGGTGGTGCGGTAAGTGCTACAACATCTAATGTCTTTGCCACGCAATGGAATCCTGCCGGACTTGCCCAGGGTACCGCTCCCATTAGTGTGGCGGCGATGCACGCGGAGTGGTTTGCCGGGATTCTCAATTATGATTTTATCGGTGTCACCAAAGAATTTAACCAGGAGAAACGAGCCTATGGTGCACTCTCGGTGGTAAGAATGGGCATTGACAA
>JAGQWV010000633.1 GCA_020437045.1 Saprospiraceae bacterium
ATTATTTTTTGTCAGATCGAATCCTGATGCTGACCGACAGCGTCAGTAAAAGCGAAACCGCGTATGGCCTTTGTCAAACAAGGCTTTCGATGATGATGAGATGGCGAAAAAGAAGCCGACAATAGTATTAGTTATTGTGGAAATGCTGCACTAGTGCTCTTCTAATTTCTCAAGATGTTTTGCACCTGGCACATCAATACTCTTACTTAATTTACCAATCGTTTTAAGGTTAATAACTCCGGTAAGATCCATCAGTACAAAGTCATCGGCGCCACCAACAAGAAGTACCAGTTGATGAATGATATCGGGACTGTTACCTTCTCTCACCATAAATCGTACGTTCTCACCACCATCGCGAACAGTCAGTAATTCTTCAAAGCCATTTTTGGAAATCTTGGAAAATGCGTCGTTGTATAATTTTGTGCCGTCACCATGATCTTTTGCCAGAATTCTTAGGCCGGTGATGCCTCTGACCAGATCCATTACCTCTTCGCTCTCCGGATCATCGGTATCAATATGAGCCAACATTTGAAACATTTTCGGGCTAATATTAACAACAGTAAAGGCGGTGTCATCCTGGTGTTGGGAGAAGAATTGATCCAGTGCACTTTGAGCATTAATATTAACACCCATTAATGCCAGGATAAGTATTAGTGCCAGATTTTTGAATTTCATGATTTATTAATTGATAGTATGTTAATTTAAATTTTATCGTCTGTCGGGAACATTGATGATCTCATCCAGCGGTTGCATCTTTTCCAGCGAATGAGCAGTTGTCGATACTCCTTTATTCATCTTTTCTGAAACATATAGTAGAGCAAGTTTCACTTCTTTTAGTGCTTCTTCCGGAGACTGGTATGTGTCCTCATAGGCGAACTGATTTGCATTTGGTTCTTGCTTCAATTGTTTATTGACAAGAAACATCAGCGCAAATATTGCAATCGACGCGGCAACATTAATGGCCCAACGCAGATTGATAACTTTGCCACCTTGTTTTTCTGCTACCGGTTTTGTGATCTCCGACTTCATCTCCACAAGTTGTTCTTGTTCAAAAAAAGTGAAGAGTGGAATAAATGGTGCGAATTCATCTGAGACTTGACTGGATGCGAAATATGATCGGAGTTCTTTTTCTTCTTCCAGACTTGTCTCACCTTCCCAATATTTTTCCAGTATTTCTCTGATTTTATTTTCTTCCATATTCGGATGATTTTAATATTTCTTTCTTCATAAATAATCGAGCTCTGTGAACATTTACCTTCACCTGACTCAGGGGGATATCCAGTAAATCAGCAATTTCCTGATAAGTATATCCCTCGATATCTCTCAATTGCAAAATGCTTTTTTGCTTTTCAGGCAGCTGGTCCATGATGTTTTTTATATAGTTCATCATGTCTTTACTGCTTGCTGTCTGTTCAGGGGAAGCACTTCCCTCCACGACGTCAAAGCCTTCGGGTATTTCAGCCAGTCGTTTATGTTTACTGCGTGTACGGTCAATCGCCAGATTTCTCGTCATCGTCATACACATGGCTTCTATGCTCGACCAGTTTTTCCATTCTTCCCGCTTGTCCCAGACTTTAATCATAATGTCTTGTACCACATCTTCGGCTTCTTGCGAGTCACGCAAGATCCTTAGTGCGAAGCGGTAGAGCTTGTCCTTTAGGGGTAAAACTTCGTTGGTAAACGTTTGTAAACTCATTACAATGGCAAGACGTTAATACTTCAGATAATGTTACATTCGTTTTCTAATTTTCTGCAGATCGCATATGCGCTTTAAATTCTGGCATATCAAGAAAATCGACAAGTTGTTGCTTGAGGAATTCATTCCTCCCTTTGTAACCGCTTTTATGATTGCCATGTTTGTTTTGATGATGCAATTTCTCTGGTTGTATATCGATGATATCGCTGGAAAAGGTATTGGTCTATTTGTCCTGGCAGAGATGATCTATTACATGGCGCTCTCATTGATACCCATGGCTCTTCCGATTGCTATTCTTTTGGCAAGTGTTATGGTGTATGGCAATCTTGCGGAAAAATATGAATTACCCAGTCTGAAAACCGCAGGAATTCCCCTTATGCGGGTCATGCGTTCATCGATGATTTTTGCCGCATTGGTGGCTTTTTCTTCATTTTTATGCTCCAATTATGTGATTCCTTATGCTAATTTAAAATTCCGCTCCCGTCTATACGACATTAAGAAACAGAAGCCTGCCCTCTATCTGGAAAGTGGTGTGTTTAACGATGATTTTCAAGGCACTTCCATCCGGATTGGTAAAAAACACAGTGACAACCGGACGATTGAAGATGTGATGATTGATGATGATCTGAAGAATCAACGTAATGAATTTAGCATTATCCGGGCGGAGAAAGGAGAAATGTTTGTCACTACTGATGAGCGGTATTTTATCATGAAACTGGAGGATGGATACCAATATCAAAAAGCAGAGGTAAGTAGTATTCGAAGTAAATTCCCATTTGTACGGACCAAGTTTGGCGAGTGGTCTAAGACCTTCGACTTAGGTGAGTTTGATCTGAACCGAACGGATGAAAATCTCTTCAAAACGTATCATGCCATGTTGAGCACCAAACAGTTGGCCGAAGGCATTGACACGATCAGACAGCGTATCAATACTATGGAGGCAGAATTACACGGAGATGTATGGCAAAAAATGGCATATTTTGATTACGATCCCGCACAAGATAGCATCAACCTGCGTAGAGTACAGCGTCAGGTGGATAAATTGGCCGGTGATGCAGGGTTTGTCAAAGAAACCGACACCCTTTCCACCGATTCAACCGTGGTCGGAGATTCGGTTGTCAAAATTTCAAAGGGCAAATTGCCGTTGAAAAACAAACCGATTTCCAATACGATCAACGATATCCTGATCCCTCAACCGCATCTTGATTCACTTAGTTATGCGGAGAGTATCTTAAGTACTTTTCCTGTGGAGAAACAAATTATGTATGTAGACAACGCCCGAAATTTGATAAGGAGCAGTAAGAATATCCATTATGAATACCGCCAAAAGGTAAAGAATGAAATTGAGAGAAAACAGCGATATGTATATCAATTACACTCCAAATACGGATTTGCAGTAGTTTGTTTTATTTTCCTCTTTATTGGAGCACCCATGGGTGCTATAGTCCGTAAAGGTGGATTTGGATATCCTCTTTTGGTGGCTATTTTCTTCTTTATGCTTTTTGTTATTCTCACCAAATTGTTTGAAAAGTTATCCAGAAGCGGTACGTTGGATGCATTGTTTGCTGCCTGGCTTCCGTGTGTTATTCTCTTCCCTTTAGGTCTTTTTCTCACGGTGAAAGCCATGAACGACAGTAAAGTACTTAATGTCGATAGATTGGTTGTCTGGATTAACAAGATGATTAATAAGTCGTCAGACAACCAACCACCACCTAAAAATGATGTGGTGCAGGATGGCGTTTAACAGATGATTCTATACCCTTTCGAAAGTTTATCTGCACTCCCCGGACACTGACTACCCTTGATATTTTATAAAAGGGACGTACTTTAAGTTTTTTTATGATGGTATTAATCCATGATTACGACCATAATGAATATATTTCCAGAATGAATGATATTGATATTGCCCGGAAAATTTCTTTAAAGCCGATTACAGAAATCGCTGCACAGGTGGGACTTACTTCTGATCAACTAGAGTTGTATGGAAAATACAAGGCTAAGTTACCGTTAGAATTATCACACAAGAATGGTGACCCGAAGAAGAAATTAGTCTTGGTCTCGGCTATTTCTCCGACACCGGCTGGGGAGGGTAAAACGACGACATCTATAGGCTTAAGCGATGCCCTCAATCTGATTGGTCATCAGTCGATTGTGGTTCTTCGCGAACCCAGTTTAGGGCCGGTGTTTGGCATGAAGGGTGGGGCGACTGGTGGTGGCTATGCCCAGGTACTGCCCATGGAAGATATTAATCTTCACTTTACCGGTGATTTTTCGGCCATTGAAAAGGCTCATAACCTCCTAGCCGCTTTGATTGATAATAATATTCAGAGTAAGGGCAGATCTCTGGGTATCGATCCGCGTACAGTATTGTGGAAAAGGGTGATCGATATGAATGATCGCGCATTGCGACACACGATTGTGGGGCTGGGAGGAAATACCGGTGGGATGCCACGTGAAACAGGTTTTGATATAACGGCTGCGTCCGAAGTGATGGCTATTCTCTGTCTGGCCGAAGATCTGTCCGATTTAAAACGCAGATTGGGAAATATTTTTGTAGGTTATAATTTTGATAAGAAACCGGTTTATGCCCGTGATCTAAATGCCCCTGGTGCCATGGCTACGTTGTTGAAGGATGCACTCAAGCCGAATCTGGTGCAGACTGCTGGAGGTTTTCCAGCAATTATACATGGTGGGCCATTTGCCAACATTGCCCAGGGAACGAACACGGTCATTGCCACCCGAACAGGTCTAAATCTTTCTGAATATGTCGTGACGGAAGCTGGATTTGGCTTCGATTTAGGTGCTGAAAAATTTCTGGATATAAAATGTGTGTCTAGTGGTCTTTCACCCAAAGCGGCAGTCCTCGTTGCAACCACCCGGGCCATAAAGTACCATGGTGGGGTATCGCTCCAGGAACTAAAAGTGCCCAATGTTGCAGGATTAATGCAAGGCTTACCCAATCTGGACAAACATATTGAAAACATGTTCAAGTTTGGCTTGAAGCCTGTTGTAGCTATTAATCATTTTACCACCGACTCCGAGGGAGAAATTGAAGCATTAGAAAAACATTGCCAGGCTCTAGGGGTACCTTTTGCCGTTTCTAAAGTTTGGGAGAAAGGTGGTCACGGTGCCTTGAAACTGGCAGAGATTGTGGCTGAGATAGCTGAAAGCAATGAGGAACCTTTTACACCACTCTATCGCTGGGATGCACCAGTGAAAAATAAAATTGAAATAATTGCGAAGGAAATATATGGTGCAAATGCTATCGACTACACCAGTCAGGCAAAAAGTGATTTGCGAAAAATTGATAAACTTAATTTAAATCATCTGCCTATTTGTATAGCGAAGACTCAGAAATCACTCTCTGATAATCCTAAGCTACTTGGCAGGCCAGAAAATTTTGTAGTTACAGTCCGGCAAATCGAAATTGCTTCGGGAGCAGGATTCTTGATACCCATTACCGGTGATATCATGCGTATGCCGGGGCTACCCGAATTACCAGCTGCAGAAAATATTGATATCGACAATGAGGGAGTAATCACCGGTTTGTTCTAAAGAAGTGATATGTATGAAAATCAATTTTCTTATTCAAATATGTCCAAAGAAAATTTACAGCTGCTCTTTATTTGATTTACCATTTTCCAAAGAACAATTGATAAGGATACTTATGATTGATTTATGGCAGAGAATTAAGGGTGAGGTATGAGACCCAAAATATGGTTAATTACACCACCCTTCACCCAAATTAATACCCCATATCCTGCAACGGCGTATTTAAAGGGATTTCTGAATACGCTAAATATCGAAAGTTTTCAATCTGATCTAAGTCTCGAATTATTTGTTGAAGTATTTAGTAGTAAGGGTTTGTCCCGGATATTTGAAAGGGTTGCAGATATCGACCCTGAATTGGGTGCCAATGCCTTTCGAATTTGGTCACTTCATGAAAAATATATTTCGGTTGTTGACCTGGTCATGGACTTTCTGCAAACGCAAAAAACGACACTGGCGTATTTAATCAACAAAGATGGGTTTTTACCACAAGCACAACGATTCGATCAAACCCGTCAATTATCGTCCTCGGTTGGTAGCCTTGGAGTGATTGATCAGGCAAAATTCAGGGCTACTCTTTTTCTGGAAGACCTGACTGATTTTATAAGAGAAGCCGTAGATCCGTACTTTGGATTTAGTCGGTATGCTGAAAAGATAGCTACATCACTTTCTGATTTTTCGGTGATGGAAAGGGAATTAAAAGTGGAGTCATCCATTATTATGCAATTTCTTCAGGAAATAGTAGAGCAAAAATTAAAAGAATTGCGACCGGAGGTTGTAGCTCTTACCATTCCTTTTCCCGGTAATCTTTTTGCCGCTTTAAAAATTGCAGAAACTATTAAGGACATAGATGAAGGGATTTATATTTTGGCAGGAGGAGGATATTGCAATACTGAATTGCGATCCTTATTTGATGATCGTATTTTCCAGTATTTTGATTTTATTACCCTGGACGATGGTGAGCGACCGATCCAGTTAATTCTCGAATTATTTGATCAGAAAAGGGATATTTCTCAACTAAAAAGAACGTTTTATTTAAAAAATTCTGTCGTTCAATTCGGCAATGGGGCAACAGAGGATGATTTTCCTCAAAAAGAAACCGGAACCCCTGATTATGCAGATCTATACCTTAGTAAATATATCTCCATATTGGAGATATTAAATCCTATGCATAGATTATGGAGTGATGGTCGATGGAATAAGTTGACAATGGCTCATGGTTGCTATTGGGGAAAATGCACCTTTTGTGACATATCACTAGATTACATTCAGCGTTATGAACCATTAACCGCTGCATTACTCTGCGACCGCGTGGAAAGGATGATTGAACAAACCGGGGAGCGAGGATTTCATTTTGTAGACGAAGCCGCTCCGCCTTCACTTATGAAAGCCTTTGCGTTGGAATTACTTAAGAGAGACTTGAGAATAAGTTGGTGGACCAATATCCGGTTTGAAAAGTCATTTACGAGAGATCTTTGTCGATTACTGGCAGCATCGGGTTGCATCGCTGTATCTGGTGGGTTGGAGGTCGCTTCCGATCGATTATTAGAATTGATAGAAAAGGGGGTTACGGTCGAGCAAGTAACTAATGTGGCATATGCCTTCAGTAGTTCGGGCATTAGTGTTCACGCCTACCTCATGTATGGATTTCCTACACAGACCGTGCAGGAAACCGTTGATGCTCTGGAAGTCGTAAGGCAGCTATTTCAACATCAGGTTATTCAAAGTGGGTTTTGGCATCAATTTACAATGACGACACATAGCCCAGTAGGGAAATCTCCCGAGCATTTTCAAGTGAAGGTTGATGGTCCGGAGTTTCATGGTTTTGCTTACAATGATCTGGAGCATACTGATCCTAAGGGAGCAGAACACTGGAAATTTAGTGAAGGCCTGAGAGTCAGTATTTATAATTATATGAATGGAATGGGGATAGGAGAGAAACTATCCTGCTGGTTTGATTTTAACGTTCCACAGACTTCCATTCCCAAAAACTTGATATCCGAATATTTGTCAAAACAGAAGAAAGCCAGACCCAACAAACAAAGTATTGTCCTTTGGATCGGTGGTGAACCTGTTTCAAAATCCAGAAAAGGCAACAAAATTCTTCTGGTGTTGACTGGTAATCAAGTGAATCAAATAGT
>JAGQWV010000634.1 GCA_020437045.1 Saprospiraceae bacterium
CCCACTAAAAATAGCTAAGAGCCTTGTTCTTTAGCTAAAAACATTTTAGGTGGGTAAGTCCAAGCCACCTAGTTGCAGGGTTACCCCAAAAGATATAAGTATTAAATTTCCTAAATAGTCAAAACCCATTTGATAAGGCAATCATATTATATTACTCTTGTGGCTAGGAATTTCGGGTTTGTCCACCCAGACTTACTTTAGGTAACCGTTAAAGCTATCAGTTGTCAATTCTGATCTAATAAGTTTGCAATCCCATCAAGGCGATCAAAAAAAAATAGCAATACAGACAACAAAAATAGAAGGGATAAAGAAAAAGATGACAATTCAATCTGCATAAGCTTTTTTGATTGAAAATGGAGGGATAATTGAGATTGGTTCCGATCAATCTTAATTATTGATGACTCAATGTGGATCGAAGTGAAGTCTTTATTAATAGGATGCTATATCATAAGCAATGTAAATAGTGCTTATAGAAAAGTATCCATTTTCTATTTGGATATCGTGGGCTTTAAGGTTGTAGAAGGTGTTGTGAAAGAAGACCAATTAATCATTATCAGTTTTAACGAAAAAGAAACAGCTTACGATTCAAATTTGTGGTCTTTGGTTTAATTATGAATTACTGAATAAGATTTTGCCTTTGATTTTTTATCGATTTCATGGCTGCCAGAGCAATTTTTGTCGCTTGCCTTGCGTCATTGACGGTCACTATTTGCCCTTTGTCGCCTTGACATATTTTGAGGAATTCTGTCATTTCATTCACATAAGATTGATAATAACGCTCTATAAAAAAGTCTTTTAAAGGAGTCATGTGACTTCCTTTATGGTCGTACTTGATAACGGAATGATCCCTTTGGTTTTTGGTAGTAATCATTCCTTTTGATCCGAATACTTCGATTCTTTGATCATACCCATAGACCGATCTACGACTGTTGTCTATAACAACCATAGTGCCCTTGGGAAATTTTAACGTAGAGATTGCGGTATCAAAATCTCCGATTTTTCCAATTTCCTGATCAATCAATACCTCGGCCTCGCTATATATGGATATTGGTTCTTCGTCAAGAAGAAATCTTGCCATGTCAAAATCATGAATTACCATATCCAGAAATAGGCCACCGGAAGACCGGAGAAATTCTATAGATGGTGGTGCAGGATCTCTACTCGTAATTTTTACGATATGGGGTGTACCAATAGTGCCGGTTTGAATTTCCTTTTTTAACTGCCTGATATCCGGATCAAATCGTCGATTAAATCCTATCGTAATAGGGAAACCACTATCTTTTGTCAACTCATGAATTTTGTCAATTCGTTTTAAAGAAAGGTCAAGCGGTTTTTCGCAAAAGATGGGCTTGCCAAATTTAATTAATTTTTTAATGTACTCATAGTGAGTTGTTGATGGTGCAGCAATAATATAACCGATTATTGAATGATCACCTATAAAAGAATTCCAACTTGAGAAAAATTTAAATCGTGAAATATGTGTTAGATCATAAAATCTTTTTTGCAAACGGGGAGAAAAAGCGCATACCTCAATTTCGTCGAAGTTTTTTAATAGAATTTCTGCATAAAGTTTTCCGATACGTCCCAGTCCAATAAGGCCAATTTTCATAGATGAGTTATTCTTTATTTAAAGGAAATTAATTATCTCCTACTTTTTAGAAATAGTTTTAGCGGAGTTTAATATAAATTTTTGCAGATCATTCACATCCTTTTCGGACAACCGATCACCAAAATTGGGCATGCCTAATGATAATAAAACTCCACCTCGTACAATGGACTGAAAATTTTGGTGAACATCTGCCGAAGTATAAGTCAGGTTAGGTATTATGCCACCTCCATCTTTATTAAGTACGTGACAGATTGAACAATATCGATTGAATATATCAGCACCATTGGCTAACTCAGTCTTGTTGGCGGAAAAAGGAATATCGGCGATGTTCCGTTCACTAGCCTGAAGGTACGAAGGATATTTTGCCTTCCCTTGTAGGGAAAAAGTAAATACCCGGCCAGGTTGAAGTGGAGCGAATTTATATTTCTGACCCACACCACCTCCCCAACCGACAGCGATGCTTACATATTGTTTGCCATCTACCATATACGTTACAGGAGGTGCTATATTACCACCCCCTAAATTCGTTTGCCATAATTCA
The DNA here is from genome assembly GCA_020437045.1 of Saprospiraceae bacterium. Lineage (GTDB taxonomy): Bacteria > Bacteroidota > Bacteroidia > Chitinophagales > Saprospiraceae > JABDMH01. The sequence goes on from JAGQWV010000634.1 coordinate 2,151, forward strand.
CTACCATCAAATGCATCATAAATGATCAATTGTCCATCGCCGGTACCTTGAAAGAGGAGGTTTGATTTCGTGGTTAGTAATCCACCATTCCAGGCTGCAGTTTGCGGTACTTTCCATTCTGCTCTGCGGGTTACAGGATTCCAGCCAATTAGTTTGGCGTGATAATTTTGTGTTTTTGCCAGAGAATCTTCAAGGTAGGGTTTCGCTGGATTAAAGCCTGTACCCAGGTTCCATCCGTTGCCCGATCCAAATCCTTTCTTTTGATATTCCCAATTCGGATCATGTCCATATCTGGCCACCACTTCGCGGGCAGGAATGTAAACTAATCCTGTATTAGGATTATAGGCCATTGGATGCCAATTATGCCCACCATCATAATTAGGTGCGATGTCAGCATTAACACTTTCAAACCGGGCAAATGAGGACTCTATGGGGCGGCCAGTGTTGGGATCTACTCCGGTTGCCCAATTGACATAGACGAAGGTATCTGCCGATATGAATTCGCCAGTGGCTCTGTCGATTACGTAGAAAAATCCATTCTTTGGTGCCTGCATGAGTACCTTACGAATACGGCCTGCAATAGGTAAATCTGCCAAAATAATGTGCTGGGTGGCGGTAAAATCCCATGTATCCCCTGGTGTGGTTTGATAATACCATTCGAGTGTACCTGAATCAGGATTTAGCGCGACGATGGACGATAAGTATAAGTTGTCTCCACCGTCCGGACTTCTATATTGTCTGTTCCATGGAGATCCATTTCCCGTGCCGACATAAAGGAGATTTAACTGCGGGTCAAATGCCATGGCATCCCAGGCGGTTCCTCCACCCCCATATTTCCACCATTCACCCGTCCATGTCTCAGCTGCTTTTTTCATGGCCTCTGACTCAAAAGGTAGTGCTGGATTACCTGGAACGGTATAAAATCTCCACTTCTGATCACCGGTAGTTGCATCGTAGGCAGTAATGTAACCTCGTACTCCGTACTCCGCTCCACCATTGCCAATGATTACGTTGCCTTTCACAATTCGGGGAGCTCCGGTGATGGAATAAGGTTTGGTACTATCGACCGTCATAATCGACCAATCCATGGATCCGGTGGCAGCATCAATAGCAATCAGCCGACCATCGAAAGTGCCGACATAAACTCTTCCTTTATAAAGTGCAACCCCTCGGTTGACAACATCACAACATCCATTTTCTCCCTTACTTCTCGGCACCATAGGATCATATGTCCAAATAAGTGATCCTTTTCTGACATCTATGGCATATACCATACTCCAGGGGCCTGTTAAAAACATAATGCCATCGATCACAATCGGCGTGGCTTCAATACCACGTCTGGTGCCCAGATCCAGACTCCAGGCTAAACCCAATTGATCCAGATTCTCCTTTTTGATCTGATCTAATGTGCTATATCGATTCTCCTGATAATTGAGACCATGGGTCAACCAATCCTGATCGATTCCCTGAGTTATTTTGGTATCATCAACACTAGTGGTTGTCCTTCGGATATGATCAGGTGAGCCCTTAGTTTCCGGTGTAGAACAGGAAAATAGGCTCAATAGAAGGCAAGTATAAAAAACATAAAAGACACTCCTCATGGTAGCTCTGATTTCTCAAGTTTCAGGAGTAAAGAATCTGATAGATGAATCTGGATTCTGCTAAATGATTTCTTGGAGAGAAAAGTTATGAAAGATTTAACGGTAATTATGTTTCTTGTCAAACAAATTCGAAATGTGGGCAGGCTTCTGTTGTCAGAAGCCTGCCTCACCCAAAACTAATCACCTTGAACAATAAGTTACATGTATCCACTGTCCCTTGGGATACATTTATTCTTACCGGGTTATCAAGATCATTTTTCTTACTGCGGCATTTTGCCCGGTCTCGAGCTTGTAATAAAGTACTCCACCGGACGGAAGATCAAATTCTTCCAATCTCCATTCATTGTGCCCTTTGTTGGCAACGCCATCTATCACTTTAACCAATTTGCCGGTTACATCAAAAATCGATAAGGTTGCCGGTCCTGATTTGGGCACGGTAAATCCTATTTTGGTGTAGTTGGTAAATGGATTCGGTGTATTTTGATACAGTTCAAATTGCTCCGGTTCACTTTCAGATTGCGCAAAAACAAGGGCTATCTGGAGATCTTTCGCTCCTGTATAAGCTTCTGCCGCAGTGTGTGAACTATTTACACTAATCACATCACTGAGTTGACCAGTGCTCAGCGCTCTGACTTTCAGTTTGTATATCTCCGTGCCTTCCTGTAAAGTGATTGATTTTGTTTCATAATCAAACCAGGAAGAGGAGATCCAGCCATCCTTAAGATTGCCGAGATTGAAGTTCTGAGATTCAGAAATTTCGGAGATTCCATTTTCCAAGTCAAGTATTTCCAACCTTTTCTGATCAAATTTCAAGGTATATTGCATACCCCGGATATTGTCAAAATCACGGACCCGGATGGGAACTTCATAAATGTCTCCAGGATGTAAATCCACATCATCAACTACAAACTTGATCGATTGATCAGATCTTGATGCCCTTCTCGATGGATCACTGTCGAGATTTACATCACCTATTTTGACACCCATGAAATCAACTCTCATCACATCTCTCATTGGATTAATGTGATAATGTTCCTGATGAGAAGCTTTATCGAAAAATCTCCAACTGCTATTCTCAGGTAAGACATCAATCATACCCAGGATTAACTTTCTTAGCTGAATTAGATCATTAGCTGATATTTCTCCATCGGCATTAGCATCAGCAGCTTGCTTTTTGTACCAGCTATCCAGCTTCTCGATCCCTAATAGATGTTGTTGAATATCGATTAAATCACGGGTAGAAACTCCGTTAATGTAGTCTGAATTTTTTGAAGGTGTCAGGTATGCTTCATTGCCTTGCGCCATCTCAAACCGGTATTCTCCTGATACTTCCTCTTGGGCCAGCATTTTTCCTTCAGGATCTGTTAATCTCAGATCTACATTATGGACAGGACGATCTAATTCATCGCTGATCAACCCACTAATTCTTCCTTCTGCCGGTAAGGGACATCCTCCATTATCGTTTTGTACCGTTAGTACGACTTCACAGAAATCCCAGGTTCCCGAAGCATCCAATACATACATTCTGAGTGCTACCACTCCGACTTCTTCACAACCAAATACGAGGTGATCTGCTTCTGGTAAAGCAGGTTCGCCATCTGCGACTTTATCCAACCGGAATTTCAGATCGGTATCCAGACTACCACAAGCGGCGGAACTGCTGCGATCAAATTCGTTGGCCCAGATGGTACCCATGGCGGTATCAATCTCGCCATCATTATCCATGTCCATGGGGGTCAATTGAAGCGTAAGTGCTGTCAAACAAACGGGAGTCGGCTTTTTCTGTGCTTCGATCACGATTTCGTGTTCGCAGACTCCTTCATTTTGACATTCATCCATGACAGTGATCCTGAGGGTGTACGTTCCCGGCTCCAGATCATCTTTCTGAATTTCAATATTAGATGCGGTTTCGTCATTTATTTGACCAGCTCCATGACCAACTTTTTCTTCATTCTTACCAATTAGTTCCCAGCCATAGTCCATAACGCCACAATTATCTTCCACCTTGACGATCGTATTTAAATCATACGTGCAGCCCGATGCCTCAATTACTTCTGGCAAATCAATGATGCAGGTAGGAGGTATCGTGTCTATGAGAAGAATTTTCTGAGTCCATGTCAGATATTTTCCCTCGTATTTTGGATTAAACCACCACTGCGATTGATTGGTGTATTCTCCAAGAGAACACCAATCCGCCAAACACCAGGTACGAATTATTTTATAACATCCTTCTTCGCCACCTACGATCTTAAATACTTTATCATAGTAGCCTATGCCCACCAGTCGGCAATCATTATCAAAGACATATTCAGGTCTACCGGTATGATCAGGATCAGCTGCACCACCGGCATTTCCGCTTCCGGCAGGGTCATATTCAAGATCGCAGTCGTAGAGCACTAGATCTTCCGGAAATTTGAACATGGCTTTACTAATCTTGCAGTCACTCTGAATCCACAATGTCTGATACTTGGTAATGGTATCTGCTACATGACCGGACGGATCGGAGTAGCATTGTCCTACAAATTTGAAGACCCGTTTAATATAACCATTACCGCAATGATCAAGATTGATCCACGGCTTTTCCTCAATACAAACCAGACCGCAATCATCAGCGATCTGACCTCTGTAGCGAGTGATCGTAGTAGTATCATACACGGCTTCATAATAACTATATCTTACCCATTTATAGCCAAGGTGTTCGTCAAAAACTAAACTATCTTTTTCAACCAAAATGGAATCGCAGGTGACATTATAATATTTGAAAGGTGTCTTGGCCGATACGTTTCCATATTGATTATACCGGACTTTGTCATAGCCACCCAGTAAAGAATCCAGGGCTCTGAAATCACCGTCCTGAGCACTAAGTATGGCATCTTCATAAAACTCTTTGTAACTGGTGCAGGTCATGCTTATGTCAAATAGGTCGCTGACCACTTTCGGTGGTGTTTTATCCTCGACGTTTACCGTGGTCCAGCATTTATTCCAATTACACCAGTAGTCCATTGCCAGAAGTTCTACGACCACTTCCTGACAAGCATCTGCGCAACAGAATGGTACTTCTTTAGCCCAGCCACCGCCTATCTGTTTCACTACATCAAATCCGGTTTGGGTACTTGCTGTGTAAAGGGGAGCAGGTATTCCCGGTAAGTTTGATCGATATCCGAATCCCATTTTCGTACATAAGTCACCCACATTTAAGAATTCGTTGGTACACGTCAAACTCGGATCCTTAAGTATTTGCTCAAAATATTTATCATTGACCGGATATGGATGGTCGATACACTCGAGTGTAGCTTGTCTGATTAGATCATACCACCATCCTCCAATGACCAGAGAATTACACTCCTGTTGGTCTTCACATAACCACTGTAAAGTACTGGCATAATGAGCCTCAATGGGATTAATATGTTTATCCTTTTCCAGAACACTGCACCATAGTGTATCATGATGCTCAGTAGTACAATAAGGTATGATCGAATCACACAAATTAACTCCACAAGCGGTAGCCCAGTCCGTCCTTCTGGCAAGTAGAAGACTAATTCCACAATTATCCCAACTAGCCTCGTCGAAAGTCTCGGCATGCAACCATACCGTCGAATCACTCAGAGTCACATTTACACCCTTATCACAAATTGCTACAGGTTTTGTAAAATCCTTCACGTAGAAATAGCAGGTATCTCGGGTGATATTATGACAAAAGTCATACGCTTCGTAATAGAGTGGTATGGGTTCCTCTGTTCTGGGAATCTTGATCTGTTGATGTGATTCCCATTTTTGTGTGGTGGAATTATAGCTCAGGGTTACGGTTGCTAATCCGGGTAACATGGCTTTGACCATTTTGACTCCGCTACAGGTATCGCTTGCATAGATTGCAGGTACATAGCTATATGCTTCACAATCGTGTGAAGTGGTCGGAACCAGCAGAACCGGCTTATCGATGTCCGGAAAGGCATCGGCAGGTGCCAGATGCAGATCCTGATAAGAACTATCTTTCACTATGGTTGGGCCGATGGTATCAAATACCATGATCCATTGTTCACATGTATCCAATCTGCCATTGCAGGCATCCTTAATCCACCAGGTTCGATGGATGGTCATTGGGCAGTCTCCATTAAACTCTTCATCAAAATATAGAATCCTGAGTTCGCATTTACTGTTGGGTTGTGGCCAAAGGGGAAGATCTCCGGCAACTGGAACCCCGGTAACAAAGGGAGATGGATGACCATTTTCATCCTTCAAATATCCGGTGTGACAATAGACAGAGTCACGCATCGGAGGGCAGACGATGTTGTCAAAATCTATGCCTCTTACAAAGATGGTGTCCTGACAGAAATATTCCTGCTTATTGTATGACACCCGTTGGTTCCTGATGATATATTTGACAATTCCATTACAGTCTCCCAGTTGAATGTCATAACTGACCACATGAGCCGTAATCGAATCTCCACAATTGGCCACCAAAACACAACGGGGAAAGGTATCATTGTTTACCTGGTCATCGACAAAAGGATCCACGCAATCAACAGTGTCTCCTGGTCCTGGATCAATAAATCGTGGCAAAGATGAATTAATAATCAGCCGCACAGTGTCTTCGACGGTTCGGCTACAGGGATCATCTACCACAGAAAGGGTTAGCAACACAGATCCATTTACCATATCCTGAGTGTCCGGGCAATAGAATCTTGCATTGGCAAAGCTATTGTCACCGGTAAAGACTCCTATTCCGGAGGATGTCCAGATTGCCGAAGTTGCGCCACTTC
>JAGQWV010000635.1 GCA_020437045.1 Saprospiraceae bacterium
CATCCATGGAAATGAATTGAAAAAGTTGAGTGTTTGTTGCCCGGCGATCCATCCAGGGATCTTCAGAAATAGGATACATTTTTGGACCACTTACTGAGACCACATACACAGTGCCACTATTTTTATCATATAAATTAGTTCCCCCGGTAGTATTAGACACTTCTCCCCTGCCGTAGGCGTGATCGTGCCCCTGCAGTACCAGATCCACTTTATACTTATCCAAAATAGGTTTGAAATCGGCTCTTAATTCAGCATTATCCCGCAAGGGCTTGGTCGAGAAAAAAGGATAGTGCAACGTCAGGATAACCCATGGCGCGGTATTTTCAGCTAATACAGAATCCAGCCAAACTTTCTGCAGCTCCCGATACGTTGGAGATTCGTCGATCTGCTCAGCATCCAGCGAAATCACTTTGACTAAAGGATAATCAACCACATAGCAGGTTTCTTCCAAACCTTTAGGTCCATTGCCGGGTAAATTAAATTGTGGTTTCCATTGCGGTGACAATTCCTGCGTTTTACTGTACTCATGATTACCGGGTGTCATCATGCTAGGGACCATGGCATGAATAAAGCTTCCCGCATGAAACCATTCTGCCCATTCCAAATCCCGGTCATGGCGATTGATCAGGTCTCCGGCATGTAACATAAAGTCTATTCGTGGAAAAGTACTATAAGCTTGACGGATAACTCTTGACCACATCGACTTGACATCATTCTGGGCATCACCAAAATAAATCAAGGAAAGGTGGTCCGGAGAGGGAGTCCGGATCTGAAACCATTCGCTCCAAATAGTATCAAATCCCACCTGATAGACATATTGCATTCCCGGGTTCAAATCATCAATAATCGCACTATGATAATTGGAAATTATTTCAGGTTCCGGTGCAAATTGATGCTGGAAAAAAGATGTTTTTGCTTTGATAGTTCGAAAGTCCTCACGAAAAGTGGGTCCATGGGTAGCTACGGCAATTCTCACTTCACCCTGATGAACGGTAGTGTCGGTACGCCAGTTGACCGCGACACTGGTCAGCGGATCTTCAGTTAGATTCGCGATAATCTGATCAGGAATAGCTGAAGGCATCAACTCTCCATAGAGCGAATAAAGGTTATGCGTGTGCTCGTGAGAAATCGTCGTTGTCACACAACCATTCCATAAAATCAAAAAAAAGCCAATGATCAGGAGATAGAATCCAAATTTAATACGACTCATTGTTTACGTTAAAATATCAGAAGACTTTGCTAAGATATCAGTAGGCGCGATGTCAAAAGCATTTTATTCTTGTTCTTTCTACAATCAGGAGTATGCGGGAATAATTTCCAATAATACAAGATTTTACTTTCATTTTCAAACCGATTTTCACCATCTAAATAAAAAAGTTCTTCATCTTAAATGTATTTTAATATTGGATTGCTTTTGCTTTTGTGATGAGGTTTCTATCGCCTGGGTAGAGGTATTTATTTATGCAGATATGTAATTTAATATCGAATACATTTAACTTAAGAAAAGATTCGATTTACAATACTAAAACTTGATAACCGGCATGCGACGACTAAATAAAACAAGCATTATCTGGGTGTTCTACGTAAGTTTAAACACTTTATCCATAGCATTTTTGCATGCCCAACCTGATCCGCCTATGGTCCGGCAGGAACTGATTTTTCCACTTCAGCAGCAACATACCCATGGCAGCTCTATTGTCGAGTTGCCGGATGGAGATTTACTTGCAGCCTGGTTTCAAGGGAGTGGTGAGCGCACTGCTGATGATGTTCGAATCATGGGTGCTCGTTTAAAAAAAGGGGCATCAAATTGGTCACCTGTTTTTGAAATGGCCGATACTCCTGATATCCCGGACTGTAATCCGGTATTATTTCTCAATCGAGAAAACAAATTATTTCTTATTTGGATTGCCGTACAAGCCAATCGTTGGGAAAATTCAATCCTGCGTGTTCGCACTACCGAAAATTATTTACAAGGCAATGCTCCCATTTGGGAATGGCAGGATAATATTTTACTTAAGCCGGGAGATTCCTTTGCAGAGGAAGTAGCTGCAAAACTTGATCAATTGCCTGATCATGAAACGGGCTGGGCGGCTTATGCTCCACCTTATGATGAGCAAATCAAAGAAGCCAGTAAAAATCCAACCTACCGCAGTCTGGGATGGATGACCCGAATTCCTCCATTGACATTGGCGAACGGCAGAATCTTACTACCCCTTTACTCCGATGGACTTAATCTCTCCTTGGTCGCTATTTCCGATGATCAGGGCCAGACCTGGTACCCAAGTGAGCCAATCGTAGGTCGGGGACCCATTCAACCCTCTCTGATAGAAACCAAAGACGGCCAAATTGTCGCTTATATGCGTGATAGTGGAGATGCACCAAACCGGGTTCAAATCAGCCACTCTTCCGACCAGGGAAAAACATGGATGCCGGCGATGAAATCCGAGATTCCCAATACGGCCAGTGTAGCATTATTAAAGCTGTCTGATGGCCGGTGGGTTTTTGTCGGCAATGTTTTGGAAGACGGTCGTTATCAATTAATGTTATGGGTATCCAATGATGAAGGACAATCCTGGTCAAAAAAATATTTATTGGAAAATCACGCGAAAGGTGAAGGTGGCTATTCCTACCCCTGCATGATTCAAACTTCAGATAAAAATCTACATATCACCTATTCGTATCACCTTACCGGAAAGGAAAAATCCATAAAACACATTGAAATTAAGTCTTCCGATTTTTAAAAGAGAGCACTTATCAAAATACAATGCATTTTGAGTAAAAAAGCATAATTATAGGTCACCCTCTCTTCCTATTTTGATGTCAACTATCTATAATTATCGTGAAATCTTTACAATGCCTGCTAATTAGGATTAAATCTTTTTGTTATCTCCTCTCACTGGCTACGCTTTTTATCATGTGTGGTCGCTTGGGCACGCCAGAAGAAAACCGGGATGATGCCAGTCATATTCAATGGTCGGAAAGGCTGGGTTATCCGTCGGATCATATAGTGCTTATTCTACATGCCGATGACCTGGGAATGTGTGAGGAAGCAAATGCTTCAGGTATTCGCTATTTGGAGGGCGATTTTATTCAATCGGGGTCTGCCATGCCGCCTTGTCCAGCCTTTGATGAATTTATTCAATGGGCTAAAGCAAATCCCGCGGAAGATGTTGGTTTGCATCTCACCCTTACCAGCGAATGGAAAACCTATCGCTGGAGTGCCCTCAGCCCCCGAGACCAGGTTCCAGGTTTAACAGATCCGGAAGGTAAAATGTGGCGCTCTGTTGAGGAAGTAGTACAACATGCCGATGCTAAAGAAGTGAATATGGAAATTCGCACCCAGGTTGAAAAAGCGATTTCCATGGGATTCAGACCGAAGCATATCGATACCCACATGGGCACATAATATGGAGATGCCTCTTACACGGAAGCCTATATTAAGGTGGCCACGGATTATCAAATACCGGCGATGGTAATCGATGTTAGTAATAAGATGGTGTTGGAGAAATTTAAAGCCCAGGGGTACCCCATTGATGACCGCATGATTGCCGCGATCGAGAATTATCCTTTGCCCAAGTTAGATTATTTTTATTCGGTACCAACGGGTAAGACATACGAAGAAAAGTGTGAAAACTTTTTCCACCTTCTCGATAACTGCCAGCCTGGATTGACGGAAATCATTTTCCATCCTTCCGAGCAAACCGAAAATCTAAAATCCATCACCAATTCCTGGCAACAACGGGTCTGGGAAGCACAGATGTTTTCTGATCCCAAAATAATAGAAAGCCTGAAAGCGCGAAAAATCATTTTTACAAACTGGATAGAAATAATGGATCGGTTTAAAAAAATCAAAGAATAAATCATGCAGCCTTCCTCAACACAAAGCAAGAACTTATTGGTAAATATACTTCTTGCCGGAATGACCCTTGGTACAGCCTGGGCAGTGCGTGGTCAGTTCGGCCATGAACAAGGCGCCGCATGGGCAGGTGCGCTGGGAGGCATGGTCATTGTCATACTAGCTGGTAGAAAAGACTGGCACAAACGCTTCATCCAAAGTTCTCTCGCTGCAGCTATTGGCTGGGGTTTAGGCGGTATGATCAGTTATGGGGTTGTAGTTGGCTATGCACGAGCACTGGATTTTACCAATGTCTATTATGGTTTAGCCATGCTCTTTGTGATCGGTGGTTTGTATGGGTTTATGGGCGGAGGTCTCTTTGCCCTCAGTCTTGAGAGCAGTGAACGTAAGGTAAATTGGGGCAAGGTAGTGGTCTCTATGTTAAGTGGAGGCATCATCGTTTACTTCTTCATTATCGAACAATTGGGTTGGCACATGACACCGCCCAGGTCTGAGGCCTGGGCCGCATGTCTGGGTATGGTACTGGGATTAGGATGGTATTTTTATGACGAAGACTTTGACCGGCCGTTACATGTTGCTCTTTATAGTTCTCTTGGAGGTGGTTTTGGGTTCGCTTTCGGTAATTTTCTGCAAGTGATTGGCCGGACTACAGAAATACACTTTAATTTCTGGAACGTCATGGAATATTCAATCGGATTTTTTGGTGGAATTGGGATGGCCTATGGAGTATTTACCGCTGCCTGGAAGACTAATACACAGGAAATAAAAGAACAAAAGACACTTTGGCCGGTAATTTTATTCCTTACGGTATTGATTCCATTTGTCGTTTGGTTTGAAAGCATGACAACTGAACGTCTAACAGAAACCTATGATAAGCTCAATGCGACTCATGGTATTGCAGCATCGGTTCGCATGTTTGCGCTCCTCCTGATCGCCGGATTTGCAATGTATACATTACGTCTTAAAGATCTTTGGACTTCGCATAAGGTAAATCATCGATTTTTTTTAGGATTTTTCCTTATCTATATCCTTTATAGTTGGTTAATCACCGGGGCATGGTACAGTGCATATCGGATTGAGCAATATTTATACATAATCAATTTTATAGTGATCGTCGTGGGGCTAAAGTTCGCTACTCCGGCTTTCAAAATTACCCTGCTGTCCCGGATTCAGTGGCTTTCTCTATTTCTTATTACGATCCTTTTTATTGCCGTTCTTGCTTGGGTCGCTCTTCATTCACATGGACCCTGGCAAGGCTATCAGGAAAGATTTAAATGAGTCAGGCTATCGGTGATAAATCTATTTCAAGGCGATGATGATTACAAACTATTCTAAGTAAGTTAATATTCACTTCACAATCGATTGTTTAAGGATGACAGGATCAAAATCCCTTAGGTTGATGAGTGAAAAAATAAGAGGAAATAAACAAAAAGCTGGAAGCACACAAGGCGTAATAATCTTTAATTAGATTTAAAATTTGGAATACTATGAGATGAACCTAAACTCACTTCAAGAACGAATTTTAATCCCATAAAATAAAATTTCTAAGGCTATATACTGAGTCTACAGATACTGTAGCGACAAGATCTTATTGCAAAAAATCTACTTAATTATTCATAAAGACAACATTATGAGAAGGGAATTATTTACCTATTCAACATTTATTGTCCTGACACTATCTA
>JAGQWV010000636.1 GCA_020437045.1 Saprospiraceae bacterium
TGACTTTATTCAGGCAGAAGGTATTATCATGCCGTCATCTACGGTTCTCTTATCCGGCACAAACTATGTAACTCTGATGCCCTCTCTGGAAGTGATGTCGGGAGGAGTGTTGGAAATCGATCTCTCGGGATGTCCATAAAGGGATTTACTTCTCACTATCAGCATAAAACTTAGGGTAAATGCTGTATTTAAGATTTTTTTAACAAGCTCGATCGAACGTTATCAATAATCAAACGTTCTTGTTTACGGACTAACTAAAAGATCTACATCTTAAAAAAACTAACCACTCATTCGCTTTTTTCTGTTAAAGCATTTCTTAATAAACAAAAAAAACTAACGACTATGTCATTTAGAAAATTGATCAAATTTTCATTTCTTTTGGCTCTTGTGGCCTTCTTTGCTACCAGCAGTCAAGCTCAGGATGATAAATCCAAACGTAAGAGCCCACCAATGGAAACCACAGGAATGGTTGGTGATGCCACAGTAACTATCAATTACAGTGCACCGTCTGTAAATGGTCGAAAAGTATTTGGTGATCTGGTACCTTACAATAAAACATGGAGAAGCGGAGCTAATGAGGCCACCGTTTTTGAAGTAAGTAAAAATGTAATGGTTGAAGGCCAGGAACTTCCTGCCGGTAAGTACGGTTTTTTCACCATTCCAGGAGAAGATAAATGGACTATTATTTTCAATTCCGTATGGGATCAGTGGGGTGATTACAACTACGACAAAAGTAAAGACGTGCTCCGCGTGGAAGTAATGCCCAAAAAATTGGATGAACCTGTTGAGCAGATGAAGTTTGCTATTTCTGAAAAGGATGGCAAATCATGGGTAGCACTCAAGTGGGCCGATACAAAAGCCGCTTTTAGTGTGGCTCCTGTAGCTTCAAACTAAGTCAAAACAACTTGAGTGGACGAAAAAATCCACTAACAAATATCCGACCTCGGCAGATTTCTGCTGAGGTCTTTTTTTTAACCTGGATTATATGCCTTATTCCCAAATTAACAAATGACCATCTATAACCCATTACCAGAAACATCGACATTATCCAGACTTGCATACTCGGAAATTGGTTCGGGTAAGGCTTTCAAGCGACTCTTGTTCAGATAAATCTCACTGGAAGAAGAATATAGTCCAAACCCACTGGCAGAAAAAGTATAATCTATCAAAGTAAGTCTAACGACCCCATTGACCGACAACTCAAAATAATGACCATATCTAATGAGTCGAAAGTCAAAAGTCAAATCATCATTCACTTTATAAAGGTTGGACTGGAGATCTGTAAAAATGAAATCTTCCTTAGGATTCTGGGGATTAGAGCCCCATACCCGGATACTGACGTAACCATTTACGACATCAAAAGGAATAAAATAGCCATTCCCTTCTTCATCCAAATCACACATTAATCCACATTTGCCCAATCCCACTACTCGAATCTTACCTTCCCAAATAAAGCTCGAGGTGGGACTAATCATATGAAATAGCTCATATCCGCTGCGATTTTGTAACATCCATCCCTCCTCTAATATTTTTAACTCCGAAGTCGGATTTTCCAACAATTTTCTGGGGACGGGAAAATCAGACTGCTCCAATATCGAAAGAACCATCATATCCCAACGGTAATAACTCTTCAGAAAAAGCCGTCCATTTGCGTCTACATCCAATTGTTTTGGCGGTGGCAGTACTCTCTTGATATTGACTGTATTTCCCATAAAATAGAAATTGAAAATAAGCCAATGACCATTGTCCTTTACTACTCTTGCGGCATAATTTCCCTTGGGCAATAAAACATCCGAATGAAAAGAATGATATTCTCCCAATAACTCTTTACTAAACCAGTATCTGACTTTAATATCTTCCCGGATGGAACCAAGCAAATAATAAATATCATTTATCTTAAAAACACAGGGACATTCCACATCGTCATACATCCGGGGATATAAAATCGGTGGATGAGAAACTATTTGATCATCAATTAATTCCAGGGCAGCTACACATCCTCTTCTTGACATCGGACCCTCTGCGGCGCGAGCACAGACAAATAAAAAATCTCTATCCTTGTCCGAATAAAAAAAAGGATCTCTAAAACTCAGCCATTGCCGGGGATTATTATTTAAATCTTCATAATAAGGTGCTTCTGATTGCACGGGAAATTGTTCATCCGTCACCTTATCCCACTGCATAAGGTCATCACTGGTGGCCACTCCCACCCTTTGCATAATACCTTTATCTCGTAGACTCAAACCTGTGTAAAACAAATGAAATTTATGACGGTAAATCGCGGCATGCATGGTCCATAACATATCATCATCCCATGCACCCGGATGCCCGACAAACAGTGCATTATTGACTCTCTTCCAGCTAATTCCATCGGAAGATATTGCGTGGGCAATATAGTCGTGATTCGGAATAATCAAGTGAAATAAATGATAAACTCCCTGGTATTGAAACACATCGATGTCACCTATTTCCCATTCGCTATAGCCTGCACCAGCGTACATAATATTAGAAGAAT